>CAZCUL010000536.1:0-8151 GCA_964501475.1 uncultured Verrucomicrobiota bacterium
GCATATCCAGCTGCAATTCCCACAACGCCTCGCAAACCGGCCGGCTCGTCCGCCTGTCCGTAAACATTGTTGCCCCAGGCCAAAACAGCCCGGCTCTCCGAGGCACATCCATCTGGCAGATAATAATGAGTTGAATTCAGCTCGTCGGGATAATCAGACCCTCCGTAAAACAAGAGGCCCTCCCCGGTCCACAGACCAAGATCTGGCCTCCAGAAATGCCTTTCCTGTGGGGCATTCTGCTGAGTAAGACCTTTCCATTGGTCCGTCGCCGGATCGTACCGGCCACCGGTATTCAGAATGTTTGATTCGTACAGTCCACCCCAAACGATCATTTCGCTCCCACTCCAGACGGCGGCGTGATACATGCGGGCATCCGGGGCATTTGATAGGCTTGTTGGGGTCCAATGGTCGGCGAGCGGATCGTAGCGCCCGCCACTGTTAAGAAAAGTTTCCGACGGATTGTCTTTGCCGCCCCAAACAATCATTTCGCTTCCGGTCCAAACGGCGGTATGGCCCGTAGCGGCTCTTGGCGCGCCGTTCGTCGGAAGAGAGGACCATTCATCTGTGCCGGGATTGTAACGACCACCTGTATCGAACGATACCCAGGGTGAGCCGATCTGAACACCGCCCCAGACAATGAATTCCGTTCCCGTCCAAACAAAAGCCGGCTCTGTCCGTGCCTCTAGCGTGTGTAAATCTGAGAGAGGCCTCCATGTGTCCGTGGCAGGATTGTAAAGTGCGCCGTCTGCGAAGGGGACTGTTTCGTCGCCAACTCCGCCCCAAACCAGCATCTCGGAACCGGTCCATACTACCGCCATCTGAGAACGTCCCGCCGGAGCGTTATTCGTGCTGATCGGCGTCCATGTATCCGTGGACGGATTGTAACGGGCACCATCGTTTCGGTTGGCTGTGTAGGAGAAGCTGCCACGTCCGCCCCAAATAATCATTTCCTCACCGGTCCAGACAGCAGCGTGGAACCACCGGTGTGAGGGCGCATTCGTGCTTGAAGTGCGTTCCCACATATCCGCGGAAGGGTCGTATCGGCCACCGTCGTTCAAGAAAGCCCCGGCAGAACCCCCACCCCAAATGATCATTTCCTCTCCCGTCCAGACCGCAGAATTCCCTGCGCGATGGCTAAAGCCGTCCAGGCGCTGCTCCCAACGCTCGCCGGTAGCGGGCAAAGCAACAGCCAGTAAGAGTGTTAGACTGAGAAGCGCGAATAAGACAGGCGAGACGCACTGTCCTACAGGGGGGCGTGCATTTCGCGCTGAAGGTCGGCGCAAGAATAGAAGACTGTTACGGATAACAGCAGAACAAACTGCTTGGCGTACAAATGGACAGGGATTCATAATCACCTCGTGATTTATGTTGAATCTTGGACGGTTGAATGGTGCGTCGGATAAAACGGCTTAGCAAGCGTTTTCTACCGACCGAAACGGTGCCTGACTTCTTGCCTAAACTGCATTGCAGTCTCCTATCGGCGCGTGTCGCCCCGCCTCCATGAAAATCCTGGTCGTCTCATTGTCCGGCATTGGCGACACCCTGATTGCCACCCCCTTGATTCACGAGTTACGGCTCAACTTCCCCGACGCCGCAATTGATGCGTTCGTCCTTTGGCGTGGCTCAAAAGACCTGCTGGCCGGCAATCCCCATCTCAACGCCATTCATCAATGGAATCTTATCCGGGAGAAGAAGTTAACCTCGTTGCACTTCCTGCTTTCCCTGCGCCACCTGCGTTACGACATCTCGATCAACACCCATCCACAAAGCCGGATTCATTATCGGGCTGTGGCGCGCCTCATTCGCGCCGGCAAGCGCCTCAGCCACCAATACGACAACGCCTCCTTCCTCGACGGTTGGTTGGTGGACAGCATGTTGCCGCAGGACTACGCCGTGCATGGGGTGGAAAACAACCTGCGTTTGTTGGGCTTGCTTGGCAAAAAAAACCTTCTGCCAAATCATCGACTGGAGGTATTTCCGGGCGCCGAGGAACGAAAATGGGCCGCTGAGTTTCTTGCCACCAATGAGTTAGACAGGCGAACACGCCTGGGCGTTCATGTGGGATCGGGTGGGACGAAGAATCTGGCTTTGAAGCGCTGGCCTTTGGAAAATTACGTCGAACTGTTTAAAAAACTCGTGGTGCATCACCCGCAACTAACGATCATCCTTTTCGGCGGGCCGGAGGAGCAGCAAGCACATGTCCGAATTCTTCAGGAAACTCTGAGCAGCCAGGTTCTGGCTGCCGAAACGGAAAACCTCAAACAGGCCGCCGCGCTCATCGAGAATTGCCACGCCTTTCTCAGTGTGGACACCGCGCTCATGCATCTGGCCGCCGCGGTCAAGGTGCCGAACCAAATCGTCATCGAAGCGCCCACTCTCAATGCGACCAATGTCCCCTTTGGCAATTCCTATCAGTTGGTTCCCAACCCGGCGATTCAGGGAAGGCATCTCGATTATTACCGCTACGACGGGAAACCAATCAGAGGGACAGAGGAAGAACTACGGCGGATCATGGGAGCCGTAACGGTGGAGGCAGTGTATGAGACGGTGAGGCGGTGCGTCGGTGAGGCGGTGCGTCGGTAGTGGTCTTCGACTCCTCCGATCTTCAATGGAGTTCCATCCAAACCGCGAATTCCGGATTCTTTACAGAAGGAAGCAAAGGTAGCGAAGAAGATCTCCGTATCGGGATTCCCATTCTCCTGTTTTCCTTCGCTGCCTTCGTTTCCTTCTGTAAAAGATGAGCTTCTCACTTTTGGATTCTTTACAGAAGGCAGCAAAGGTAGCGAAGAAGATTTTTACTGGCCGACACCAGGTAGAATTAAGCGGCTAATGCCATCTGTGAGTTTGGCCTCGTGAAAGTTGATGAGCAAACCGATCGGAATGTTCAGGAGTTTCATGTAGCTGAGAAGCTGGGCCTTGTGGACCGGCAATACTTGCTCGACTGACTTCAGCTCGACCAGAAGGCAGTCCTGGACGAGCAGATCGAATCGGAGCGGTTCCTCGAACGTGTAGCCTTTGTATTCTATGAGGACTGCCTTTTGGTTCACACAGCAGATGCGGCGCAGCTCAAGTTCGCGGAGGACGCATTTTTCATAGATCGACTCGATGAGGCCTGAGCCTTTGTGACGGTGGACTTCGATGGCAGCGCCGATCACTTCGTAGGAGAGTTTGTCGGCTTTAATAAAAAGCGGATGCATGTGATTTGTTTACAGAAGTGATCGAAGGTCACAAAGAAGATTCTTCCCTATTCTCCCTTTTCCTTCGCTGCCTTCGCTTGCTTCTGTAAAGGAACGATTCCGGATTTTTTTACAGAAGGCAGCAAAGGTAGCGAAAAAGATCTTTGTAGTTTGTCGGCTTTAATAAGAAGCGGATGCATGGCGCCGCTCCTTTGTCGAGCAGACCCAGAGGTCTCCGCTCTGCTCCGACCTCCGGCTACCGTCTGGCAACCCTCCGGGTTGTCTTGGACCGTACGACTGACGCACCGACGCACCGTCTTTCAGACTGGCGGGTATCCTCGTTCTGCCGTAGAAATGGAACCGTGGACCAATGGCCCAAAGTCAGTTTCGTCATTCCGACGCTGAATGCGGAAGCGTTGCTGGATAACTGCCTTGCATCCATTGCGAGCCAGAGCTATCCGCGCGAGCGCTACGAGATTATTGTTGCCGATGCGCACTCCCGGGATCGGACGCGCGAAGTCGCGGGCCGCTACAAGGCAAAGGTCGTGGACGATGACGGCCAGAACATGGAAGAAGGCAAGCGTCTGGCCTTATCGCACGCCGGCGGCGAATACATCGTCTTCATGGACGCCGACAACGAACTGACTCACCCGGATTACATCGAATTGGCAGTGCAGGCGCTGGCCAAACACCCGCAAACTTTGGGAGTGGAAAGCTATTACCTGCCATCGCCAAAAATGAGTTCGTTCTGCGCCTACCTGACCTGCCTGTTGCACATCAGCGATCCGATCTGCTGGCTGATGAGCCACAAGCCGATCCGCGTGGCGGCAGAAGGCGAGGTTGAACGCTGGACATTGCCCGGCGGAAGCGCCGCATATCCCCTGGGAGCGAACGGCTTCGTCTTTCGCAGGGTGGACCTTGACGCTGTGCAGGCGGACCAGTTTCAAGACACCCACGTGGCGCTACGTTTGATGAAACTTGGAAAGCGCGAATGGCTGCGGATCCGCGGCCGCGGTGTGCATCACTATTACGTGCAAACGTGGTGGGGTTTCGTTAAAAAGCGCCGAAGAGCGGCGGTTCATTTTCTGAACGTTCGCCGCCAGACCGGCGTGACCTGGCTCAACCAGCGGCCCCCAGTGCCGCCATGGGCCGCGGCGCTCTACTGCGCAACCTTTGCCGGACCGCTCTATCACACTCTGCTGGGCCTCGTCCGCGACCGGGATACGCGCTGGCTGTGGCACCTGCTCGCGAGCATTGGATCATTGTTCGGCACCATATGGGGTTGGTGGACACACCGGACACGTCGCGAGCAGGCCCGCTTAATCGCCACGCTTCAGCCTCAGCAGAAACTTCATGACGGGAGATGACCAGGATGTTTTCGCTTCGGGCAACACCAGTCTTAGCCGAGGGCCGTGCATGACGGTGCCCCTCGCCTGTCCCAACTGCAGGACCACTTTACTCCGCGATGACGATGCCTGCCGCTGTCCTGCTTGTAGTATTACTTATCCAAGCATTGGTGGCATCGTTTGCTTCCTCAAACCCGATGAAACGTTCAATCCTGGCAGGTTTGAAGATAAGCAGAAGGAGGCCTGGGAGACGTCCGCCCGGTTGCGAAAGAGAATCCGCACCAGCCGACTCCTTTCGATTGCCAACTCGCTTCGAATTCGATTCTCCCTGTCCGGGCGGCGCGACCGCGTCTTCCAGCGTTACTTAAGGAATCCGGGTAAGCGCGCGTGGATCCTGGACATCGGGTGCGGCGGGGGGCGGCACTACTTCACCCGGTTCGGGCACGTGATCGGAGTGGACCCGGTTTTGGAACTGTTGCAGGAAGCCGGGGAACTCTACGATGCGGTTTACCAGTGCGGCGGCGGTGGCCTGCCGTTCCCCGACGAAAGCTTCGATTTTGTGGTTTCTACGGACGTCATCGGGCATCTCATGCCGGAGACGAAAGATGCGTTGTTTCGGGAGATGTATCGTGTTCTGAAGAGAGGCGGCCGGTCGATTCATGTCATCGAGACCGACTCGGTTGGTCCCTGGTTCAAGCTGGCTCGAAAGTCTCCCGAGCTCTTTCACACCTATTTTGTGGAACGACCTGGACACTTCGGGCTCGAGCTTCCCTCGGCGCTGCGCCAACGATTCCGGAGGCATGGATTTGAGGAGGTTTACCTGGGTAAGATGAGCAGCCGCATCCAGGAGCCGGGATTCGTGTCAGGCTCATTTGACAACGAATACCGGGGTCTGTTTCCGAATCTGGGGCTCCTGATCGCGCTGGATCGCTTGCTCGCCAGGAGTTTTCCAGTGAAGGAGCTGCTCAATTTCCTGCTGGAGCCGCTCGCCCGGATCGATGACCTTCTGACCCCGCTGGATTTCGCTTCCGGCGTGCTGGCCGTTTTTGAAAGGCCTGCCAGAGACCGGGCGGGTGACCATTCCAGGTCCGAGGTCGCAGTTGTTGCTGCAAGATCTCAATGACACGGCGGCCGGCGCGCGACTGTCCTTAACCGCAGCAGATGGGAAGCGCGATGACGCGGAAGAATCTCCCAGGTTCCTGGTTTCGAGCTCCTACCCGCTGCGGCTGGGGATAGCCGCGCTCCGCAAAATGACAAGACCGGGAAGACCTGCTTCCCATTCGACACCTTTAAGATTTTCTGGCAGGTAAGTGGCAGATGTCGCAGAGACCGTACGATCTGGCTGTCTGTTACCGAATCTATCCGGGCGTTTCCCGGCAGCCGATCTTTGAGTTCACCGAAAAATTCCCTTTGGCGAAACTGAGTTTCGACTCCTTTCGGGAAGCGCTCGGCGGATTGCGCGTCAAAATTTGGGTGCTTCTGGATAATTGCCCCCCCTCATTTGAAAAGTTCTTCACTGACGCGTTTCGCCCGGACGATCTCGAACTGGTCCGTTTGTCCGGCGAGGGGAACTGGGCCACGTTTGGGCGTCAGATCGAAATTCTCTGCCGGCAGAAAGCGGCTGATCTGGTTTACTTTGCCGAGGACGACTACCTGTATTTGAGCCAAAGCCTGCAAAAGTGTGCAGCGTTCATTCGTGAGAACCAGGACGTGGATTTCGTGACTCCTTTTGACCATTTGGACTACCACACGACATTTTTTCATCAGCATCGAAGAGAGCGACGGACGTTTGCGGGGCAGGAATGGGTGACGGTGAATTCCTGCTGTTTGACCTTCATGGCGAAGCAGCAATCGCTGATCGAGACGCGCGACGTCTTCCAGACCTATACGCGCGGCAATGCCGATGCGGCACTCTGGCTGAGTCTGACGAAATATCGGGTATTCAATCCCTTGGCTCCGTTCCGCTGTTTTGTGCAAAGCCCCTTTCAGGCAGCCGCCATTGCGATGGCCTGGAGACATTGCTTCAAGCAGATAATGTTTGGCCGGAAAAGATCGCTTTGGGTTCCGAGGCCTGCCCTCGCCACGCACATGGAGCGCTCCGGGTTGGCGCCAGGAATTAATTGGGAATCAAACTTTAGAGCACGCTTGAAGGAGCAGCCCCAGCAGGGCTAGAAGCTGCTCACGCGTATGCAAAGATTAATCCATCGCCTCTCCCAGTTCTCTCTGCTGCGTAACATCGTTAAGTGGACTGGCGGGCATCTTCTTTTGAATTGGTGGCTAGAACGTCATCCCATTATCCGCAAGCTTCCACAGACTGGTGTGACCTATCGGGCGCGCCGCCTGGAAAGCATTGCCTTGGCAGTGGAAATGTTGGATCAGGGGACACTCTACGACCGAAAACTGATTCCGCGGAATCTGCAGACATTCGCGGATATCGGCTGCAATGCTGGGTATTTTGCCTGTTGGGTGTTGCACCTGTCTGAGAACCCGGCTCTGAGGGGATTATTGATCGACGCAAACCCAAAAGCGGTCGAGGATGCTCGTTGGAACGCGAAGGCAAATAACCTGGAACAGGTCCACGCATTACATGGTGTCGTGGGCATTCGGGACGGAGTGGGAAAAGTGGATTTTTACGTCCATAGATCGAACGTATGTTCAACTGTGGATCCGCCAAAGCGGGAAAAAGGGGAAACAGCCTGGACCAGAATCGTAGTACCGACATTGAGGGTCGAAGAAGAGTGGAAACGCCGCTTCGGAAGTCAGCGGTGCAACCTCCTTAAGGTAGATATTGAAGGTTCCGAGCTCGATTTTTTCCAGGTCGAGAAGGGCTTTCTCGATAGAGTGGACTCAATTCTGATGGAATGGCACAAGTGGCGGGTGGAATTGCCCGAGCTAGTTGACTTTCTAGGCAGACATGGATTCAGAAACTATGAAATCCTGGCGGAAGATGATTCGTTGGGAACCTGCTTCTTCAGTCGATGACAGGTAACCCAGCACATTGTAGCCAACAAGTGCGTCTTACCACACTCTAGGAGCATCGATGACCAAGTCGATCAGCGTCATCAACGTCAACTACAACGGCAAGGCATGGATGCCGCGGTGCCTGGAGTCATTGCAGCAGCAGACTATTTTTGACCGGATCGAGGTGATCGTCGCAGACAACGCATCGACCGATGGTTCCGACGAGCTCTCGGAGCGATTATTGGCCGGGTGGTCGAATGGCCGTTTCATCCAAAACGGTTGCAACGTCGGCTTTGGTGTGGGCAGTAACCTCGCCGCCCAGCAGGCCCGCGGGAAATACCTTTTCTTTTTGAACCCGGACACCTGGCTGGAGCCGGATTGTCTGGAACAGTTGTTCGAGGTTGCGGAGCAGACCGGAGTAGGGGCGCTTGGCCCGCTCATGCTCGATTATGATGAGGACACCATTCAGACGCGCGGCGCGGTTGGATTTGACGTTTTTGGGCATGTTGTGAGACCGGCGCCAAACGAGGTTCCATCGACTCTGTTTACAGCCTGCGGCTTTTATTTCATTCGCGCGGAGCTTTTTCATCGCCTGGGCGGTTATGACGGCGAGTTCTTTCTTTACGGCGAGGAGGACGATTTGTCCTGGCGTGTGTGGATTGCGGGCG
>CAZCUL010000537.1:0-4587 GCA_964501475.1 uncultured Verrucomicrobiota bacterium
GGACGCCGCATTCCAAACGAGCGCGTAGGGACTCGACGTGTCCTCGCCCAGCAATGAGTTGCCTTCGAAAAACTCGACTCTCGCCACCGAACCTTCCACGTCGGATGCTTCCGCTTCAATGGGAATATCCGCTGGTTCGGCGAACACAGCGTAGTTGCCCGGCTGGGTAATGCTCACTGAAGGCGGGCTGTTGGCCGCCGTCGTAAAGCGCCAGATCGGGCTCGTCGCCGAGTTCACTCCGTCGCTTGCCGTCGCATACCATTCATATTCCGATGAAGGGGCCAAGCCATTCCAAAGCGTGGTAACGCCGGATCCAGAGGCGACACCGGTGTTTGTCTGGATGGCAGTGTAGGGCGGCCCGGGCAGTTGCATGTCGTAGCCGAGCGTAAACTGGCTGTCCGCGTCGGTCTCGAACCGGTTGAGCGTGGGGGAAAAGGTCTTGATTCGAATGAGATTGTTGCCGGGCGAGAATTCCATGATGCGGAGCCAGCCGTCGCCACCGTTGGCTCGCCCCTGATAATCAGACATCACGGTCTGGACGGTATTGCCGTTGAAAACGTCCGTGCGCCGGCCTTCGCCCAGGACGTGCCCCGAGAGCAGGAGAAAGAGGTTCGCGTTGCCCTTGAGCGCGTCATAAATGGCCTGCCCTTGCGTGCCGAACGCGGCCGGATTGCCGGTCCCGATGATGTGATGGCTGACCACGATGGCGCGGCGCTGACTATGGGTTTGGAGGAGGGAATTAGCCCAAGTCAACACGGTCTGGTCGGGCGTGGTGTCGTATTCGAGATGCACGACGATGAAGTCCAGGCCGCTGGCGCTGAACAACTCGAAATGGTTGTCGTTGTTCGCGCCGTGATGGCCGCCGTAGTAATCGCGCCCCGCAAAATGCGCCTGGCCAAAATACTGGTTGTAGAAGATCGTGGTGCCGTCGGCGTTTCCCAGTGGAGTTTGTTCGTGGTTGCCCACCGCGATGCCGTAAGGCAGCCCGTCGGGGAGCAGGGTGGTGAGCGGGTTCTCCAGGCGATACATGGCGTTGGTGGCGTTCCACCATTCCGTTTCGACATTGTCACCATTTTCGACGCAATCACCCAGTTGCGTCACAAAAGCAATGTTCATGGCTTGCTTGTTCGCCACGATCCAATCCGTTTGCGCCGTGAAGGTCTCCGGTCTGCCACCGTTGAGGCTCGATACATAATATTGGGTGTCGGGCAACGCGATCAGGCTGAAATCCGGCCCCGGCGGCAAACCGGCGGACCTGCCGTAGAAGGTCACAGTCAATGGCTGCCCTTCGGGGTCCGTGGGCGTAGCCTGCAACGTGGGCGGATTCGGGACGCCGACCGCCCCATGGGGTGGAGAATTCAAGGCGAGGCTTATCGGAGGACGAGTGGCCGTCAGTTCCAAATTAAAACTGAGGTCGGAACTCGTGGCGTTCGCCTGGTGAACCTCGACTGCGATCACATTGACGCCCTCGACGAGCAGAACGGGATTGACTGCCGTCTGGTAAAAGGTGTTTTCGTCCGCTCCTCCAATGGCGCTGCTCGCAAATGTGCTATAGCTGATGGTCCCGCCCGGCATGTTGCTGCGGAAGACTTCCGTGCCATTCAAGTAAACGACCGCTCCGTCGTCCCGCAGCAGCCGCAGTGTCACGCCGTCGTAGCCGGCGGCATCGATCGCCGAAAAAGCGCGTCGGAAATAGGTAGTGACATATTTGCTGCTCGAATTTGGCCCATAACTTACCACTGTGGCCTCGTCGCCATCGCCGTAGCCCAGTTGCGCTGGTCCGGACAACCAGCCCGAGTCGCTGAAGCCGGGTTGCCGCCAGGCTGTGCCTTGATTCGACCCGTTATCCAGGTATTTCCAGACCGCGCCGGACGGGACCAGAATATCGGCGGCATGAGCAGCAGTGAAAGAAACGCTGAAGACTAAAAGCAGGGAGATCGTTCTCGATAGAGGGACGCCGTGACGCGGATAAATCATACTTGCCTTTCTGCGGTCGTACTCCGTCCAGCACACTCTGCTGGCGAAAACGACATTGGGTACGTTGAACACTTCCTTTGGAATTGAGCTTGGCGTTTTTCCCTGGGACCGGCCCCACGCGCACTCCGACCTCATCCTCAGGCGCTGCGATTTTGCAGAGCGCGACCCGCAAAGCAACAGTTATCTTAAAGTTTGTTAATGTTTCTTCTCCTTCTCCGGGCTGCAGTGGGCTGCAGGCGCATAAAGTGAAAAGAATTGTTCCGGAAAGGTCGGATTGTTACGTTGACGAGACATGCCGGGCGACCTGGATTTCTCCCTTCCGAGCGGCCGTCGCAGAGCGCGGTTCGATGACGTCTATTCGGAACTGGCCCTGCATCGGGCGGCGTTAAAGGCCTACACCAAGCCACTTTTTTCCTGGAGGAAAGCGCTTCAAACTTCGCATGACGGCCACACCCTTTACGACTTTGCCCGGCATGGCCAGCGAAAGCTCGAACAGTTGCACCACGCCTTCAGCAACCGTGAGTTTCACTTCCGGGAAGGGCTGGAACTCAACTATAACCTGAATGGGAAAGAGCGCCGCATCTTCCTTTTTCCCTGGGAGGAACGAATCGCCGACCTGCTGCTCTACCAAATGTTGAACCGCCGTTTTCATTCGGCGTTTTCGCCGCACAGCTACGCCTACCGTTATCGCAGTTTCGGCCTGGATCTTTGCCAGCGGCGCATTGCCCGAAAAATGCTCGAACTGCCGCGGCCGTTGTTTCTCCTCAAACGCGATATTGCCAGCTTCTTCCCCAGCATCGACCACGACATCCTGCTAAATGGCCTGGCCCAATGGATCGAACCCGGCGATTACCTCTATCAACTTCTGGAAGAGCGCGTCCGCTTCAAGGCCCGCACCGGAGAAGGCCTTAAAAGCGCCACCATCGGACTGCCGTTCGGCACTGCCATTGCCTGCTTTCTGGCCAACTTCTATCTGATGCCGCTCGACCGGTCTGTGGAGTCGATCCCGGATTTGAACTACTTCGGCGCCACAGCGACCTGTCCGCTCTGCGGCTCGCGCTATGCCAAGGAAAGTTTGTCGGGCATCAAGTGCCCCACCCCGGGGTGCCCGAATTACGAACGGCGGCATTCGGCGGCGGGCCGGGCCGCTGAGTCGCCGGCCAACCCGCAAGCCGCGGCGCCAAGCTCTCAAGTGCGGACAGCAGTCAGCTCGGATTTCCAAAATCCGATCAGCGTTTCTTACGTGAACCATCGGGGGGAAACGCGCACTTTCATTGCCGAGCGGGATTCCATTCGGCTCAAAGGTACGCATGTGAGCCTGCGGGTCGCGCCCAAAGGAGTGCGCATTGCCTTGAAGCGCGGGAAGATCACCAACTTTCCGGAATTGCAGCCCTACGTTCAGCCCGAAATGGAGGCAAGATCGCGGGGCGTGACGGCAAAAGAATTGCACGTGGTGCGTTTCCACCGTCGCCGCGGCACGACCTCGCCTCTTTGCCAGCAAATCAAGGCAAAGTATCCCGGCTTGTGATCCGGCAGGTCCGCGTCCGCACCCGTCCGATAGGCCCTGAAAAATCCTCCGGTCCCCGATCTACGCCTCACCCCATTCAGCCGGGTTCCTGCTGAGTGATGCAATGGAACGAGCCCAGGCCCCAGATGAGATCGGTCGAGTCGATCCCAATCACCCGCCGGTATGGAAACTCGCGCTGTAGAATCTCCAATGCGCGTTTGTCGTTCGGATGGCGGTAGGTGGGGACCAGCACAATGCGGTTGGCGATGTAAAAATTGGCGTAGCTGGCGGGCAAACGCTGGCCCTCGTGTTCCACCCTGCCCGGCATGGGCAACGGCACGATTCGAAACGGTTGCCCCCACGGATCGCGCATTGCCTTCAAGCGCGCAAGGTTGTCCTGCAGAATCGCGTAATTCTCGTCCGCTGGATCTTCCTCGACGGCCGTCACCACTTTGCTCAGGCCAATGAAACGGGTCATGTCGTCCACGTGCCCGTCTGTGTCGTCGCCCGCAATGCCCTCGCCCAGCCAAAGAATGTCCCGCACGCCCAGATAATCGCGCAGGTATTGTTCAATCCCGGTCTTGCTGAGGTGCGGGTTGCGATTCGGATGGAGCAGGCAAGCCTCGGTGGTGAGGAGGCTGCCCTGGCCGTTCACCTCGATCGAGCCGCCTTCCAGTACGATGCCGGGATGAAACAGCGGAAGATTGCGCAGGCGCGCCACATGTCGGGGAATTTCATCATCGAGATCAAACGGCGGATACTTGTTGCCCCAGGCGTTGTAACCCCAATCCACCACAGCTCGATCATTTGCGCCATGCTTGTTCTTTCTCACCAGGAAGATGGGGCCATGATCGCGGCACCATGGCTCGTAAGCAGGGAAATGGTGAAAATGAACGCGTTCCAGCGGAGCGCCAAACTTGCTCAGGATTGCGCCGGCCCACGCCTCCATCTGAGCGTCCCAGACATTGATGTGGACCTCCTCCACCTCTGCCAGGTGCCGAATCAACTCCGCGTAAACAGGCGGCACCGACTCGTATTTCTCCGGGAAACTGATGCCGTCCGAGCGCGGCCAGGTCAGCCAGGTGGCGGCGTGCGGCTCCCAT
>CAZCUL010000538.1:0-3830 GCA_964501475.1 uncultured Verrucomicrobiota bacterium
AGCACCGAATGGAACAGCGTGCGGTTGCCGGCAATGTAGCGCAGGTTACGCCAGGTCTCGCGCAGTGGGTTCCACTCCAGGAACCGGCCTTGTTGGTTGCTCACGATTCGCACCTTCAAGACGCTGTCGGGATCATCCGGATTGGTGCCCGCCAGGAATTCCTTGAAGTTCGTCACGCCATCGCCGTCACTGTCTTCAAAACCAGTCCGCCAGCCTGAGGGATTGGCCCCCCAATAAATCGCCTGCCAATCGTCCGGCAAGCCATCCCCATTCAAATCCTCATTCCAAGTTCGAGCGCTCGATGCGGGAGAAAGCGGCGAAGCCTCTCCACTGTCCAGCACGTAACTGATGCGAAATGAATGCGTCGAGCCCGGCGCAAACCCGCTCGCTACCCACAAATTACTTGCCACTGACGCGGTCGGGGTTTGAGCATCGTCCACGTAAACGTGGTACTGAGCCACGGGGTAGCCCGGCATTTCCGGCCAGGTCAGCATGATGCGCGACTGGCTGAGCGGAGAAGTCCAGGGCGACGAAGGTTGGGGCAAGGGTTCGGCGGAAGTGTATCTCTGCGCCAGGACATCGAAGCTCGATTCGCCCACATAGCTCGTCCAAACCACCAGGGCGCGCCGCGCGCCGTCGCTCGCCACCGCCGGATGCATCTGCCGGCTGGCCGTTGTGGAATTGGCGCGCAACTCAGGCCCGGCCGGAAACCCTTCCTTCAAGGTCCGCCCGAAAACACCTTCCCAGGAGCCGTCCTGCCCCAGGCTCGTCCAAATGACCAGATAAGCGCCCCGCAACGCCGCCACATGCGGGGCATATTGGTCGCCAAAAGTGTGCAGGTTCAAACGGCCGGGCGGCGCCAACACCGAGCCGCTCCCATCAAAGGTGCTGCTGTAGATATCCCAACTGTTCGTCCGCACCGCATCCAATTGCGACCAGGCGGCGGCAAATCCTCCATCGTTGCCGGCAGCCACACTCGGGTTCGCGCAAATGCGACCAGTGCCGCTCAGCTTGAACTCATTGCCGAGCGGTTGCCCAACTGTATCGAAACGCCGGGCGTAGATGTGCGTCTGGTGCCGGCCCAATTCCACATCCACTCCGGATACTCCCTGGTTCTCGGAGACCCAGGCCACAACAAATTCTCCACCCGCCAATGGCGCCACGACGGGGTCTCTTTGATTATTGGCGGTGAACTGATTTACCGCAAAGGGAGCGGTGACCGGCTCACCGCTGCCATCGATAATTCGAGCAAACAGACCCTGAAGATGACCGTCCTGATGCAAACTGGACCAGACGACGACGGCCTTGCCCCCGGGCAGGGGCGCGACCGCAGGCGCGCGCTGTTCGCTGTTCGTATAAGTGTTGACCCGGACCTCGGCAACTGTGGCAAACGCGCCGCCAGGCGCCATCAGCCGCGCGTAGATGTTTTGAAAGCCGGCCTCGCCCCCACGCCACACAATAATGGCGCCGCCCGTGTCCAACATCGCCACACGCGGCGTTTCCTGGTTGCCGCCAGTGATCTGATTAACCCGAAAGTGGCCGAACCAGCCCGAAAGCGTGTTGTCCAATCGCCGGGCCGCAATGCCCAAACCGTCGCCGTCGAGGGCGTTGTCCTGCCAAACGACATAGCCACTGCCGCCGGCAAATGCCGCGCTGGGCGCTGTTTGCTCTCCGAACAAAGCACCGGCCACCGGATACTCGCCAGCCTGAAGACTGAGAGTCTGCGCGCCGACGAGGTACGGAAGCATCGCCGTCAAGAAAAACGGAACAACGATCGCGATTCGGCGCAGTGGTAACATATGGTTCAATATACTTAACAGCGGGTTCGCGGGCTGTCCACGAAGTTCTTGTCCGAAACGAGTTCACGCGTCCTCTCATCAACGATCAAGCTTCTGGAAGCCGACTGGAGGCGCTGGTCTTCCTTCAAATAAGGAGTAGCCTTGGTTCCCTCCCCCGCCAGGGACGCCCGGCGGCATTCAGCATTGGCCTCGCGACAAGAGGTCCTGGCTTCCCTGCCCGGCATCTCCATTCCCTTCGCCATCACGGTTCCCGCGGGGAGTCGTGTTCGTTATGGGACGTTGATCTGCGGGGGAATGGTTCTCTGTGCAAAAGGCAAATCATGGTCGGTATGAACCCGGTTTCCAGCGGGATCGATGATGGTCGGTGTCACAAAGATCAGAAGATTCTTCTTCATGGTCATCGTCGATTCGCTGCGGAAGAAACGCCCGGCCAGCGGCAGATCGCCCAGGAGCGGAACCTTGTCGCGCGTCTTGGTGACATTTTCCGAAAGGAGGCCGCCCAGAACGATGGTTTGTCCGTCCCAGACAATCGCACTGGTCACGACCTGGCGAAGACGGAAGATGGGCAGCGGCGTCGTCGTGGTCAAGGGCGCGGCAGCCGCGGCGCCAACGGATTGAACCTGCGGCGCAAATAGCTGCGCTGTCTCAGTATCATATCCGACAAATTCCTTGATGGTCGGAATCAGGGTCATCTGAATGGTGTAGCCATCGGCCGAGACGTAAGGCACCACGTCCAGAACGGGGCCCAATTCAATCGGCTCGGTGATGGGCGCCAGGATCGAGCCCACGCCGCCCCCGGTTGTGGTGGTTCCACCCAGAACCTGGCCGCCTCCGGCGGCGGTTTGATCGATATCCAAATCGACCACGATGTAACGAACGTCCACAACCTTGATTTGCGCCTGGCGGCTGCTCAGCGTTGTGATTTTGGGAGCTGAAAGCAGATCGACGCCGCGCCGTTGCTCCAAAGCCCGAATCACCAGGCGAAATTGCGGATCGGTCAGAATACCCGTCAGTGTGGCTATGGCAGGCGCGCTTTGACGCAAGCCGGGCGTGACAATGTTATCTGTGGCCGAGGGAAAGATGGCACCGGGTCCGAAGGGTCCCGGAAAGACACCGCTCGGGTTGGCTTGGCTGGCAAAAGGGGTGGGAATGGTTTGTCCTGGAACCAGAGGCAATCCAAACGACGGCGCCGTGCCGCCTTGAACTCCAAGCCGCCCGTCATTGATGAGCGTATTGCCCCAGAACCAGTCGAACCCGAGCGCCTTGGTATCGTCCTGTGTCACTTCAGCAAACTTGGCTTCGATCTGAACTTGCGGCGGCGCCATGTTAAGCACCTGGACGGCCTGCTCAATCGTGTCAAGGTCCTGCAAACTCGCCCGGACCATCAACATGCCGAGCCGGTCGTTCCAATAAACATTCTTCGGAGGATCCAGATTCACCCCGGCGGTGTTGAAGAACTGACGAACCACCTGGTTCATCAGTTCGCTCGGCGTCTCGACAGTCAAGTTACGGATACCCACTCCGCTTTGGAGTCCCTGCTGGCCCTGCTGTCCGGTGCCAAGGGCGAAACCCTGAGCGCCGCCGCCTCCCTGCTGGCCAAACTGGCCACGACCGCCAGGCGCCAGACTCACCCCTACATATTCCGAGCCCGTCCCAAATTGCTCGCCTCCTCCTCCCCCGAATCCGCCACCACCACCGCCGCCGAAGCCGCCTCCGCCACCACCGCGGCCACCCCTGCCGCCACCGCCACCGCCACCGCCAGTGCCACCGCTGCCGCCAGTACCACCGCCACTGACACCAAAATTAAACGCGGTCACCCCCTGAAGACCTTGCAGAAATGTATTGGGATCGACCTTGAACCAGCGGGTGTGCAGCGCCGGGATTTCCGGTGATTTCAACGAAAACACGACCGCGTAATCTTCCACCGAATACTTGATGGGCCGGTCTGCCACTTTGACGATGGCTTCGAGAGCCTCGTATAGCGTGACGTTATTGAGGGGCGGTTCAATCTTGATGATAGTGGCGCCCAAG
>CAZCUL010000539.1:0-3790 GCA_964501475.1 uncultured Verrucomicrobiota bacterium
TAGAACGGGGTTGGTGTCGCAGTTGTCGCTAACAGAGGGCGGATCAAAGACCGGCCCGGACCCGGTGAGCCACTCGTTGGTCCGGCTGGGAGGACAGAAGATCACGGGTGGAATAGTGTCGGCGACTCTGATGATTTGCACGCAACTGGCTGAATTGGTGCAGTCGTCAATCAAGGTATGGGTACGAACGATGGTTCCGTCACAGATGTTTCCGGTCAGTGGTCCATCGGAGCAGAGATAGGTAAGATTCGTGTCGCAGTTGTCGCCAGCCGTCCCGCCCAGAGCCAGGAATTGGGCCAGCGTGGTTGGGCAAGGCGGCACATTGGCCAGGCACTGCACCGCAATGTCGGGCGGGCAGGCAATCATTGGCGGAACCGTATCGCGCACCGTGATGATCTGCACGCAACTGGCCGCATTGGTGCAGTCGTCGATGACGGTATGAGTACGGACAATGGTCCCGCCGCAGAGGTCCCCGATGAACGGGCCGTCGTTGCAAATATAGGTCAGATTCGTGTCGCAATTGTCGCTAGCCATCCCGCCCAGAGCCAGGAATTGGGCTAGCGTGGTGGGGCAAGGAGGCACGTTGGTCAAGCATTGCACGGCGATGTTGGGCGGGCAGACAATCTCGGGCGGAATGTTGTCGTCGATGAAGCAAACAGTTTGCGTGCAATTGGTGGTATTGCCGCAGCCGTCGTCGATCAGCCAGGTGCGCGTCGCGCAAAAAGTGCAGGACCCAACCTGGTTGGTGACAGTGTTCACCACGGTAATGGTGAGGTTGCTCGGGCAGCAAACGTTCGTCGCCATCGGCAGGTCGAACTCGAAGGGGCCGCATCCGACCGTCTTGTTCGTGGGGCAGATCACGACGAGTTGATTCTGGCACAAAAGCTGGTCGAGGCTGGTCACGCCCACCGACGACTGGGCGTCGTTTGGGACAAGAAGAATATCTTTTGTCACCCAGACCATGCTCAGGGGGGGATCAATGATCAATTGGTCTCCCTGAATCACTTCCCCGGGAGGATCCACGACGTCGCTGAAGCCGACGCTGGATTGGGCAACGGCATTTCCGGTGAAGAAACCCTGATCCCAAACTGTTTCGCCGATGGCCACGAATCCGCCATTTCCGCTGGCGGTGAGAGAAAAGGCCTGATAAATGCCGTTGATCAGAGGGAGGTCGTTGGTGGTCCGGGCGCTGTAAAGAACCCCGAACTCGGCCGTAGAGCCGGTGGCCACGATGGGTCCGCTGAACCGGAGTCCGACCAGGCCTTCAGGCGACGTCCGGGTCTCGACGAAAATCTCGGCGGGATCGACCCGATTGGTGTCGCCGTGGAAAGTAAAATCGGCGAACTCCTTGTCGCCAATGAACAGCGACCCCTCGGTCTCGATCAACTGCTGGAGCGAGACGGGCGGCGCAGCTTGCAGGGAGAGCGCCAGGAAAGCCATATTGACCAGCGCGGTAAGCCTAATGATCCTCGTTTTCATGATTTGTCTCCCAAAGCAATGCACCTATAGTCTCCGCTTATTGTTTTTTCTTGTTAGTACGCAGCAAAGGCCTGAGCCGATTCCGGACATCCATGCAGTTTGTGCGATCGTGAGCGGAGGCACTCCTTGCCCGCTTTGTTCCCCCGTCAGGAACGCTTCAGGCCGCTCATTCTTACCTGGACAAAAGTCCGCCCCATGTCCGCAATCAAAGCGAATCCGGGCCGGCGGCCCAGGCGACGGCCGGGCACGATATTTCCGCCACTACCCGCCGCATTCACGGGTTGCGTCAGGCAGCAGGCCGATCACCGGGCGTTCCCTTTCGGCGTTTGCCTAACAAAGAAAGAAAGCCCAGGGCGGTGCCAAGAAGCAGCAACGTGCTGCCCCCGTCAGGAACACTTGCTTGATGGAAACTCTGGTGAATCATCGTCGCTGCCATAAATCCATCCGTTTCGGATTGGAGGGTGATGTCTTTCGTAATCCACAGTTTGCTCAAGGCCGGATTGATCGACAACTGATCACCCGCCTCAGGGTCCGGGTCGCTTGCGTCGTGAGAAGTGGGGGTGAATCCCACGGTCGAATGCGCGACCACGGGTCCGGTGAAATCCATGGCGTGCGCGTCCTCAACAATGAAAATGGAGCCGCTCCCGCCCAAAGCAGTCAGAGTAAACGCTTGGCCGATCGCGTCGATGCGTTGTCCGGGCACGGTGGCGACTGAATAGGTCAAGTCGATATCAAGGACTGAGCCGGGCAAGGCGTAGATATGGCCCGCGAAGTCTAAAAAGTGCGTCACGCCGTCGGACTTCACCCCGGGCGTCACCGTGATGTCGCTCGCCGCGGGACCGGAACCCGCCGTGACAGTCCAACTCCAGTCCGCGAAGGTCTTGTCGCCAAAAGTGACCTCCTCATTGTTGGCAATCAGATCGCCGAGGTTGTAGCTGGAACCAAAAAGGCTTGCCGATGCGGTGTTCACGAAAAGGCCAGCCGCCGCTGCTGCCGCGAAGCCAAGTTGTAAAAGGTTTTTCATAAGAGCTCTCCGCCCGTCATTCATCTCACAGACGAGCGGGTTCTGAGCACCCGCCCGCCTCACGCCCTGGAGGCTTAATACTGCGGCACCGTCCATGGGGCCAGAGTGACTAGTTGCTGGCTCCGTATCCGTGGAACATCCTGCTCATACGAAATCCATTCAGTGCTGTCAACCCAGAAGTGAACAAAATGTTTGACGGCTCGGTTTGAGCCGCGCTGACATTCCCTCTCTTCAGCGCCGGAGGGGGCGGAGCATCCGATTGCGTTAAGCGAAATGACCTCTTTGGAAATGGCGGCGCGGCGCCCGCTGGCTCAGTGATGATCGAGGCATTGCGGCCGTTGAACGGACAGGATTGGAACGTTCAGCCCGGGAGACCCGCCGGTGCCTCACGGCTTTCCCGATCCCGGTCGCGGAATCTTCGGCTCGGTTGCAGGCAGGCTGCCGGGAGGGGCGCTGGCGTTCATCTGGGCCAGGACGACGTCGGTGATATCATTTTCGCCGCTGTTATAGAAGACCACCGGGGTTTGATTGAAACTTTCAGCGGCGGTATCGAGCACCATACTGAAGTTTTGTTTCCTGGCGATGGAATTTACGACGGTGCGGATTTCGCCCAGAATGTTGTCCTTCATGCGGCGTTTCTGCTCGTCCAGACTGGCCCTGGACTGACGGTCGAATTGCATGAGCTGTTGTTCCATTTCTTTAATTTCGAGCAACCTGGTTTCGGCGGCCTTTTTTCGTTTCTCGCGTTCCTCCGCGGAAATGGCCTGGTTGTTCGCGTCGTCGATGGATTGCTGATAGTCCTCCCGCATCTTCTGGTATTGATCCATGAGGGTTTTGCCCTCTTTCTCGAGTTCGGCCGCGCGGTCTTTGAGCGTGATGTCGGCCGCCCTGGTTTTGTAATAGCCGTCAAAAACCCTTTGGAGATCGACGGTGGCGATTCTGGATTGAGCGGCTGCCGGCCAGGCCAAAAGGCAAAGGAGCAGGCCGAGGGTCAAGGTTTTGCAAGTCAATCGTTTCATGATTCTAAAAGTCCCGGGTGTATCCCACGCTGAATTGGAATCGGCCGTTGCTCTCGTTATCCTTGTCGCTGCGGATCGGGATGCCATAATCCAGACGCAACGGCCCAATCGGGAGATTCAAGCGCAGGCCGACGCCCCAGTTGTCGTTGTAACTGCCGGTGTCAAAGTTTTTCTCACTGAAACTGTAGGCATCCTGATAGACCATACCGATGTCGTAGAAAAGAGCGAATCGCAATCGGTCAATGATGGGAATGCTGTATTCGGCCGT
>CAZCUL010000540.1:0-6518 GCA_964501475.1 uncultured Verrucomicrobiota bacterium
GCTTTCAAGCCGCTGCGGCTCAGGAGCGCCGCGGTCCGACCGAACTGCCGGGGTTCATGGCAATGCAGGATTCCGAAATCTTCGAAACCCCAAGAACCTCCTCTCCCCACCCGCTCCTCCGCCCGCTGCGGAAGAGAGGGAGAAGATGCCTCGCCTGGGGCGCGCTCTCCTGCTTTCGCCTGCGTTCCACAGTGCTTGCCCGGCGGTGCCGGCGCGCTCATAATCTCGCTGCTGAACAACGGAAAGCTGCAGGCTTGAGAATCTTAATCGCCATTACGGGGGCAAGTGGAGCCCTTTACGCCCAACGTTTGCTGGATAACCTTCCGGCCGCGGCCAACGAGGTGCATCTGGTCCTGAGCCGCTACGCGCAGGCAGTCATCAACGAAGAGCTGCCCGGCGGCTTGCGCGTGCCTGCGGGAATGAAGGCCCACGGGCTCAAGAGCATGAACGTGCCGTTCGTGAGCGGCTCGAATCCATTCGACGCCATGGTGGTGATTCCTTGCACCATGGGCACGCTTGGCCGCATCGCTCATGGGGTCAGTGACGACGTGCTCCTGCGCGCTGCGGACGTGATGTTGAAAGAGCGGCGCAAGCTGATTCTGGTCCCGCGGGAAACTCCCGTCAGCCTGGTGCACGTAAAGAACTTCGAGCTTTTGTTGCTCGCCGGCGCTGTCATCATCCCGGCCAATCCATCTTTCTATACCCTCCCCGGAACCGTCCAGGAGGTCGTGGATACTGTGGTGGCGCGGGTTTTGGATCATCTGGGCGTCCCGCAGGAGCTTGTGCCGCGATGGCAGGAGGAAAGGGAATAGGAATGCCAAAAGCGGAAGGGCTCAAGACGCTGCGAATGCCCGATCTCTTGGGCGAAGCGGTCAAATGGGGCCGATTCGTCAAGCTTTCCCATACTGTCTTCGCGCTGCCTTTCGCGCTGGCATCAATGGCGGTGGCGGCCCGCGAGAACCGCGGCTGGCCTGGCTGGAAACTGTTCGTGCTCATTCTCCTGGCGATGGTTTGCGCGCGAACCTGTGCCATGACCTTCAACCGCATCGTCGATCGGAAATTCGACAAGGCCAATCCCCGCACGGCGCGGCGGCACCTGCCCGCCGGCGAGATTTCCCTGCCGAGCGCCTGGACGCTCTGGGGATTAAGCGCGGCCGGCTTCATCGCCGTCAGTTTCTTCATTAATCGCGTCTGCTTCTTTCTTTCGCCTCTGGCCCTGGCTGTTCTCTGCCTTTATTCGCTGACCAAAAGGTTCACTCATTTCACGCACCTCTATCTTGGCCTGGCCCTGGCCATGGCGCCGCTGGGAGCGTGGCTCGCGGTCGAGGGAGGATTTGCGCTCATGCCGATCAGGCAAAGCTTTTTTGTGCCTCTGGCGCTGGCGGCGGCGGTCTTGTTTTGGCTGGTCGGCTTTGACATTATTTATGCTCTGCAGGATTACGAATTTGACCGGAAGCATGGTTTGCACTCCCTGGTGGTGGCGTGGGGTCCGAAAAACGCTTTGAAGGCGGCGTTCCTTTCCCACATGATAATGTGGGGTCTGTTGCTGGTGTTTGGCTTGCTTTGCTACTTTCGCGTGGCATTTTTCACCGGGCTGTTCATCATTCTGGTCTGCCTTGTGATGGAACATTGGCTGGCTCGAAAACGAAGTCTCAAATGGATCGACACCGCATTCTTCAAATTAAACGCGCTCATCAGCATCATCTTTCTGGTAGTGACGCTGGCGGAGGTTGTGTTTCCCGGATTCCGGGTGGTGCGATGAGCCTCGCGCTGCGGCAGAGTGGTCTGGGCGAACTCTGTGAGAAGGTGGCGGCGCGGGAACGCATTTCAGACGAAGAGGCACTACGGCTTTTCGAGAGCAAGGATTTGAACGCGGTGGGCGCCATCGCTGATCTGGCCCGCCGGCAAAGGGCAGGAGACCGGGCCAGCTTCATCGTTAATCGCTACATCAACTATTCGAATTACTGCATCCTGAGCTGCCAGTTCTGCGCTTTCGCCCGCAAGAAGCGCGATGCGGACGGCTTTCAATTGACCATCGAGGAGATCGTGGAGAAGGCCCGTGAAGCCTTGAAGATCGGCATCACCGAACTGCACATTGTGGGGGGCCTGCATCCGTCGCTGCCCTTCGAGTATTACACGGGGATGTTGCGAGCATTGAAGAATCTCGATCCCCGCCTGCAACTAAAGTGCTTTACCGCTGTTGAAGTCCTGCATCTCGCCTGGCTGGCCAGGAAATCGATTATCGAGACATTAAAAGAATTGCAGCAGGCAGGGCTCGATTCCTTGACAGGCGGCGGTGCGGAAATTTTCCGCAAGGAAGTTCGGTCCGCCATTGCCAAGGGCAAGGAATCGGCTGAAGAATATCTCGATGTTCATCGCACTTGGCATGGTTTGGGCGGCCGGAGCACGTGCACGATGCTCTACGGGCACGTCGAGTCATTGGCTGATCGGGTCGATCATCTGCGGCAACTGCGCGCCCTCCAGGACGAAACCCGCGGTTTCACCGGATTCGTCCCGCTGCCTTACCAGCCGGAGAACAATCAGATTCCCGTGAGAACCCCTCCCACCGGCTACGATTCGCTGCGGACGATTGCGGTCAGCCGGATTTACCTGGATAACTTCGATCACATTACGGCCTACTGGATCGGCCTGGGGTTGAAGCTCGCGCAAGTGGCTCTCAGCTACGGCGCGGATGATTTGCACGGAACGATCATGGAGGAAAAGATTTTTCACATGGCCGGTGCACAATCGCCTCAGGCGCAGACAACGGACGCGATGCTCAAGGCTATTTATGAGGCGGGCCGGGTGCCGGTGCAACGCGATACATTTTACGAGCCGGTCAAAACGTTTGCACCGGCTGCATCAGCGTGTGTCGAGCCGCCCTCGGCGGACCGGACCTCCTCTGTGCTCGAGGACAACCTTGCCACGGCATGAGCAATGCCGGCGAGTTTTCACGGTTGAGAATGATGCGTTCGGAAAGCTCCGAAGAGCTCCTGCGCCGCCATGAACGGGAACACCGCGAGGAGGCTCAACAAATCGAGAGCGGCTTGAGTGGCGCTCTGGCGCCCTTTCGGGTCGGCTCGGTTCCTTATTTGAACGCAGTGCCGCTCACACGCGGATTGGAAAGGGAAGTGGTGCTGGCCACTCCCGCTCAACTTGCGGCAATGCTGCAACAGAACCAGCTCGATGCGGGGCTGGTCAGTGTGACGGAGGTTCTTTTCAATGACCGCTACCACGTGCTGGACGGTGTGGCGGTCGCTTCTTTGGGCGAAGTCAAAAGCGTTTTTCTGGCGCACCGGCAGCCGATTGAGAAAGCCACCACGGTGTATTGCGATCCCGCTTCCCTGACCAGCGTTCATCTCCTCAAGGTCCTTCTGGCGGAACGAGGATTGCATCCGGAATTTCTGCCGCTGCCGGGGTACGCCCCGTCGGCCATGCCCGATTTTGCCCTTTTGATCGGCAATCCGGCCATCGACTTTCTCCGCAGCAATTCGTCTCACGAAATTTGGGACCTGGGCGCGGCCTGGTACGAACTGACCCGGTTGCCGTTCGTCTTCGCGGTTTGGGCCCTGCGCCGGGACATCGATACCACGCGGCTCCGGCAGATACTGCACGAGGCGAAGGCCTTCGGCGTGGACACGCTCGACTCGATCATAGCGGAGCGGACGGAGTACGACCGGGATTTCCGGAAGGATTACCTGGGGTGGCACATTCACTACCACGTTGGCTCGGACGAAAAGCGGGGGCTGGCGAAGTTTATTGAACTCCTGCGCCGGCATTCAGAGCAGCCGGTTTACGAGCCTCAGTTCGTTGTTTGACGTTGTTTGAGTTGTTTGATGCGAAGGTTGTGTTTCGCACAGATTCTGAATACTTTCAGGCGTGAGCGTACATTCGGAGCACGGGAAGAGCAAAGAGCAGCTTCTTGCCGAATTGGAGCAGGCCCGAGCAGAACTGGCTTCTTTACGGCGCGGTCCCGCGGGAGAACGTTCGCGAAATGATTTCGGCAACGCAGGCCGGTCTGCCATCGCTTCCAATGGCGAGGAGGATTATCAGGCGCGCTACGAGCTTTATCATCTGGCCGCCGAAGCTTCGAGTTCGCTGATTTACGATTGGGACCTGGAGCAAAACCGCATCCGACGTCTCCAAGGCTCTGCCAGCATCACCGGCTATTCGCTGGAGGAAGCCAGCCCGGACCCGGAATGGTGGTACGATCAGGCCCACCCCGAGGACCGCGACCGGTTACGCCAGATCGTGGCGAGCGCTCTTCGCCAGCCGAGCACGTTTTCCATCGAATACCGCGTCCGGGCCAAGAACGGCGGGTACCGTCACGTCCTGGACAAAGGAATCGTGGTGCGCGACGCCGCGGGTCAGCCCGCGCGGCTGGTGGGGAGCATTGCCGACATCACGGAATATAAAGACGCCGAGGAACGGCTGCGCCAGCACGCGTTGCTCAGCCGCCGCACTCTCGAGGAGCGTCTGACCCTCTTGAGCCGCGCTTCGGCTTCGCTGGCTCAGCCGGTCCATCTCGATTCAGAACTGGCCGCGTTCCTGAAAGAGTTCGGCAAGCTGGTTTCTGCAGAGGCATTCGCGATCTGGCGCCGGCAACCCTCCGCGAGATGGCGGCCGCTCGCATCGGTGGGCTTGTCCGAACGGTATCTCGAGGAGGCAAGCCGGCTGGATTCCTTTGCGCCGGTCGATCAGCCCTTGATTCTGGAGGATCCGGAAAGTGAACCCGCCCTGGCCGCATTGCGTTCAGCCCGCGAGGCCGAAGGCATTCGATCAATGCTCGTCATACCACTCCATCTCGGGGAGGAATCGGCGGGAGTCTTGACGTTCTATTACCGCTCCGCGCACCGCTGCAGCGGGGTGGAACTGGCGGCGGCGGCAGCGCTGGCCAACCTGACCAGCGCCGCGTTAATGACTCGCGAGCTTTCGTTGCGCCAGCAAACCCTGCGAGAGCAAGCGGAGACGGCCGCGCAAGCGCTTCATCAAAAGGAGCAGGAGTTGCTCGATGTTGTGGAGAATGCTCCCTTGGGCGTGCATTGGGCCGATGAAGAGGGCACGATTCTGTGGGCAAACCGCACCGAGATCGATCTGCTCGGCTACCCCGCCGCCGAATACGTCGGTCAGTCAATCAGGCGCTTCCACGCGGACCCGAGCACTGCCGCGGAGATAGTTGAACGGCTGAAAAGAAACGAGACGATTCAAAACTTCGAGGCCCGGTTGCGTTGCCGGGATGGTTCGACCAGGCATGTCCTGATCAGTTCAAACGTGCTTTGGAAGGAAGGCAGGTTCATCCATAGCCGCACTTTCACACGGGACATCACCGACCGAAGAAACCACGAGCGCGAGCGGGAAAGCCTCGCCGCCCAGGTCCTGGGCGGCCAACAGCGGCTCGCGGACATCATCCGAACTGTCCCCGGCGTCGTCTGGGAGGCTTCCGGAGCGCCGGATGCCGGAGATCAGAAAAACAATTTCATCAGCACCCACGCCGAGGCCATGCTGGGCTACAGCCTCGAGGAATGGCTATCCACGCCAAATTTCTGGCTGAAGATCGTTTACCCCGAAGACCGGGAGCGAGCCGCGTGCGAAGCCGCTGCTCTTTTTGCGAGCGGCAAGGGCGGCCGCCAGCAATTCCGATGGGTCACGAAAGGCGGCCAGGTTCTCTGGGTCGAAGCCCACGTCCACGTCGTTTCCGACGCCGCCGGACGCCCGACCGGAATGCGCGGCGTAACGATCGACATCTCCGCCCGGAAACGGGCCGAAGAACAGATTGAGTTCCTTACCGAGGCTGGGCGCATTTTGAGCGAATCGCTCGATTACGGAAAAAACCTGCGAAGCGTGGCGCAAAGGGCGGTTCCCACTTTTGGCGACTGGTGTGTGATAGACATCGTCGCTTCCGACGGAGCGTTGCATCGGCTGGCCATCGCTCATTCCGATCCGGCGCAAGCGGCGCAGGCGCGTGATCTTTGGGAGCGTTATCCGGCGGGGAGCCGCCGACCCGTGGAGGCTGTGCTGGAAAGTGGTGAACCTCGTTTGATCCCGGACATTTCGGAGAATCATCTTCGGAGAGCGGCAGAAAGCGAGGAACATTTCGAGGCGTTGCGCCGGTTCGGATTGCGATCGGCCATTATGGTGCCCCTGATGGCCAGGGGCCGCCGGCTGGGAGTGATCACCTTCGCCAGCGCCTCCTCTCAGCGCCGGTTCGATGAAAGGGACTTGTCCTTCGTGACGGTCCTGGCGCGCCGGCTGGCGGTGGCCATCGAGAATGGACGCCTTTATCAGGAGGCGCGCGAGGCCCGAGCCGAAGCGGAAACGCTGAACCAGGCAAATTCGGCTTCGTTTTGGCCTTTGAACTGTGCATGAAGCGTGCTGCCCGTCCGCATCAAGCCGGGGCAAACGGTCGTCACGTAGATACCGTCCGAGAGGAGGGCTGCCCGAAATCCCTCCGATAAGCCCACCAAAGCGAATTTGCTGGCGCAATAGGGGAGCAAGTGGGGAACACTTAGGATCCCGCC
>CAZCUL010000541.1:0-2720 GCA_964501475.1 uncultured Verrucomicrobiota bacterium
GCCTGTTCGGGTGACCCGGCGTTACGCCGACAGGTTGATGCACTGCTCCAGGCGCACGCGCAGGCCGGCGGGTTTCTGGAAGTTCCGCCGTCCGTTGCCGGCTTGAACCGGACTGCGCCACTCGAACCTGTCCTCACGGAAAAGCCCGGCGACCGCATTGGCCGCTACAAACTGCTCCAGCAAATCGGGGAAGGCGGTTGCGGCGTGGTGTACATGGCCGAGCAGGAGGAACCCGTGCGTCGCCGTGTGGCGCTCAAGGTCATCAAGCTGGGAATGGACACCAAGCAGGTGATCGCCCGGTTCGAGGCCGAACGGCAGTCGCTCGCGATGATGGATCATCCGAACATCGCGAAGGTCTTTGACGCCGGAGCGACGGAGACCGGACGGCCCTTCTTTGTCATGGAACTGGTGCGGGGCGTTCGGATCACCGAATACTGCGACCAGAACCAGCTCTCCACCGTCGAGCGGTTGCGACTGTTTGTGCAAGTCTGTTCCGCCGTTCAACACGCGCACCAGAAGGGGGTGATTCACCGGGACATCAAGCCTTCCAATGTGTTGGTCACGCCGAATGATCCCGATCCGCTGGGCGTGCCCAAGGTGATTGATTTCGGCATCGCCAAGGCCACGGGCCAGCCGTTGACCGACAAAACGCTCTTCACGGACTTCCATCACTTCATCGGCACGCCGGCTTACATGAGTCCGGAACAGGCGGGTCGAAGCGTGCAGGACATTGATACCCGCAGCGACATCTACAGCCTGGGCGTGCTGTTGTACGAACTGTTGACCGGCAGGACTCCCTTCGAGACGCAGAAACTGCTGGAGCGGGGTTTGGATGAAGTACTGCGCGTCCTGCGGGAGGAGGAACCGCCGAAACCGTCCACCCGGTTGAGCGCGATGGTCAAAGGGGACCTCGCAACCACGGCTCATCATCGCCAGACCGAGCCGCCGCGACTCATCCATCTCGTCCGCGGCGATCTGGACTGGATCGTCATGAAGACGCTGGAAAAGGATCGCGCGCGCCGTTATGAGACGGCCAACGGCCTGGCGGCGGACATCCAGCGCCATCTGAACAACGAACCCGTCGTCGCACGTCCGCCCAGCGCGCTGTACCGGTTCCGCAAGTTCGCTCGCCGGAACAAAATCGCTTTCGCCACCACCGCCTCTGTCGCGACCGCCCTTGTGGTCGGCGCCATCGGCAGCACATGGCAGGCGGTCCGCGCCACGCGCGCGGAGCACGCCGCCGCGAGCGCGCAGGCCAGCGCACAGCAGCGCCTTTACGACGCCCTCGTGGGCGAAGCCCGAGCCACCCGTCTTGCGCGGCGGGTGGGATATCGCAACGACGTGTTCAAGCTGTTGCAGCAGGCCAATTCGCTCGACGTGCCGCGAGAGGATCCGATTGAATTGCGTCGCGAAGCGCTCGCGTGTATGGGGGACGCGGTCGGCCTGGCGCCCGTGGCGCTTGGAACCGTTCCGGACGACGTCACGATTGCAAGCCATTCCAACGTCCGACTCGATCCCGATGGATCACGCGCCGCATTCGTCCTGTCCGACGGCTCGATTCTCTTGCGCGACGCTGTCACCGGCCGCGAACTGGCCCGCCTGGCCGGCGAGTTGCCGGCCTGGAGGAACCGCTTCGACGCGACGGGCATCCGGTTGGTGTCCGTTCACCTTCCGGCGGGCGGCACATTCCATGACCGCATCTCCAGAGCGTGGGTCCACAATTGGATGCAAGGTCCGGATGGAGAATGGGTGGAAGTCGCGAAGACATCGGTCGCGGGAGCGATGGAGTGTTTTCTTGCGGGGGGCCGGCTGTTGATTCTCGCCAACAACCGGGAGGGGCAAACCCTTGAAGTGCTGGATGCGATGGACCTTTCCGTCGTCCATCGGCTGAATGATGTCGGGAGCCCGAGGTTCGACGCGTGGGCGGCGCTTCCGGTGATCAGTCCCGACGCTCGATGGCTCGCGATCCCGGCCGGACAGCGCGTGCGAATGTGGGACCTGAAGGCGGGGAGTCTCGCCACCGTCATCAATCCGACTGACATGTTCCGCCTTACGAGTCTGCTCTTCAGTCCCGACGGGAACCATCTGGCCATCTTCTCGGCACGGGGATGCGCCGTTCACGAGTTGTCCCGCTTCAATCGCCTGGCAACGCTGGGTGAATCGGTCCGTGGCTCGGTGCAATCCGCCTTTGGTTCGGGCGGCATTCTTGCGCTGCCGCTGACGGGACAGAATCGCGTCCGCCTCTTCGACGCACCACGGAATCGGGACGTCGCCGTGCTGGACGTTCCCTTCGAACCCGGCAAAGCGGACTTCTCCGCGGATGGCAGCCGCCTCCTGATCGCGGGAGAACGCGGGGCCTGCGTTTTCCAACTCGACCTGCAGCACGAGAAGCTGACGCTTCCCGGCGACAGACAGGGTGTCCCGGGCATGTGCTTCAGCCCGGACGGATCGAAACTGGCCACCGTGAGCCTGGACCTGACGTTGAAGGTGTGGGATTCACGAACGGGCCGCCTGGTGTGGGAAGCGACGCGGCTCCCCAACCAGGGCGGACGGGCGGTCGCCTGGAGTCCGGATGAGCGCTACCTGGCCACGACCCACTTCAGTTCCTGGCAAATCTGGATCTGGAACGCGCATTCCGGAGCGCACATCCAGACTCTCGAAATCCAGCAGCCCCCCGGCGGAGGCGGCGTCGGACGGGCAATCCGATTCAGCCCGGACGG
>CAZCUL010000542.1:0-6037 GCA_964501475.1 uncultured Verrucomicrobiota bacterium
GCCCGGCCGGGCCGGATGGGTCGATAAGAAACGGCTGCGGGGACAGGCTCGGGCCGCTTTGGCCGAAATCCAGGCCGATATCGACGTGGACCGTCCCATCGGCGAGCTTTCCACGGGCCAGGAACAACTGGTGCAAATCGCTGCCGCCCTTGGCACGAATGCCCGGGTGATTATCATGGACGAACCCACCAGCTCTCTTTCCGCCCACGAGAGCGACCACTTGTTTCGCCTGCTCGATCATCTCAAGCAGCGTGGCATCACCGTTCTCTATGTCTCCCACCGCATGGAAGAAATCTTTCGGCTCTGCGACACGGTCAGCGTTCTGCGCGATGGGAAACACGTCGCCACCGAGCCAGTTTCCGAGACGAGCACCGGAAGAGTCATTCAACAAATGGTCGGGCGCGAGGTGAAGAGGCATCAGCCGCGCCACCTGGAAAAGGCTCCCGGCAGCGAATTGCTTCGGGTGCAGAACCTGCATTCGCCTGGAAAATTCCGCAGCATCAGCTTTTCGCTTCGCAGCGGCGAAGTGGTGGGGCTGGCTGGATTGGTGGGCGCCGGCAGGAGCGAAGTGGCTCAGGCAATCTTCGGCTTGGACCGGAACGCAACGGGCCAGGTCTGGGTTCGCCAAGAACTGCTCGCAACCAGAAGTGTCGCCTCTGCGCTTGCAGCAGGCATTGGTCTCGTGCCGGAAGATCGGAAAAGGCAGGGATTGGTTTTGAGCATGACCTGCCTGGAAAACGCTTCGCTCGCCGCCCTGCCACGTCTGACCCTGGGCGGCTTTGTGCAGCGGAAGCAGGAACGGGCTCTGGTCGAGACCTACATCAACCGCTTGCGCGTCAAGACTCCGTCGCTGGATGCGAGCGCGGCCGGTTTAAGCGGCGGGAACCAGCAGAAGGTCGCCCTGGCCAAATGGCTGGCGCGGCATTGTGACACCCTTATCGTCGATGAACCAACGCGCGGCGTGGATGTGGGCGCGAAAGCAGAGATTCATCAATTGCTGGATGAACTCGCTTGCCAGGGTCTTGGCATCCTTTTGATATCTTCGGAATTGGAGGAAGTGATGAACCTGAGCCGCCGCATCCTCGTGATGCGCGAAGGAGCTGTCCGCGGTGAACTGGCGCGGGAGGATTTTTCCCAGGACCAGCTCATGCGGCTGATGGCCGGAGTGGAATAGGTCCTTTCAATCCTCCGCTTTCGATTCGCGGCTGGTTAAATCGCGCACGGCCTTGGCCGCATTTTTGCCGCCATAGAGGACGGCATGCACTTCGTCGATGATGGGCGTCGCCACCCCGAGCTTGTGCGCCAGTTGAAAAGCCGAGCGCGCGGTATGGTAACCCTCAGCCACCGCCGTCATTTTCGCCAAAATCATTTCCGGAGTTTCGCCGCGGCCCAACCGCTCTCCAAAGCTCCGATTCCTGCTCAAGCACGAATAGCAGGTCACGGTCAAATCCCCCAGCCCGCTCAAACCGGCAAAGGTTTCGGCCTTGGCGCCGCAGGCGGTCCCGAGGCGTCGAATCTCAACGATGCCGCGCGTAATCAATGCCGCTTTTGAGTTGTCGCCAAAACCCAATCCATCACCCACTCCGGCGGCAATGGCCACCACGTTCTTCAGTGCGCCCGCCATCTCGACTCCCAACTGGTCCGCGCTCGTGTAAACCCGAAAGGTCGGCCGATGAAACAGTTCCTGCACAGCCTCCGCGGCAGCAAGGTCGGGGCTCGCTGCCACCACCGCGGAAGGCATGCCGGACGCCACCTCCAATGCCAGCGTCGGCCCCGACAACGCCACCGTCCGCGCCTTGGGCGAATGCGCCCGCAGGACGCCGCACATTGTCAACCCGGTGTCGCATTCAATGCCTTTGGTGGCGCTAACGAGGATTTTTTGGGAACCGGAAAGCGCCCGGGCAATTTCGCGGAAAACCTTGGAAGGGATCGCGCAGACCACGCACTCGCATTGCGACACAGCCTTCTGCAGGTCGGGCTCGAGCGTCCAATCCTGCGCTGGAAGCGCGATTCCCGGCAACCGATCCTGATTGCGGCCGGTCTGGGCCAACTCCTGGAGGCGGCCGGCGTCGTGATTCCAAAGGGTCACACGGTGCCTTCCCTGGTGCAAGAGCAGCGCCAGCGCCGTGCCCCAGGCCCCCGCGCCGAGGACAGTCACGTTCATGATGCTGCCTCCCTTCGCTTCGAGCCAAAGCGGCTTTCCGTCCCGTTGATCAATCTGCGGATGTTCGAGCGATGCTTATAGATGGCCAGCAGCGCCATTGCGCCGGTCACACCGGTCATGAGAAATGTGCCGCCGGTCAGCCAGGTCGCAAACGGAAGGAGAAAGGACGCGGTGATTGAGGCCAACGATACGTAGCGACTAACGGCAAAGACGATGATCCAGGCCGTTAGAATAATCAACAGAGCCCAGGGAACCAGCCCCACAAGCACCCCGGCCGATGTGGCAATGCCTTTGCCGCCTTTGAATCTCAGCCAGCAGGTATAGTTATGGCCGAGCACGGCGCAGAGGCCCGCCACGATCATATGATACTCCAGAACCTCCCGCCCGCTTGGGAGCCTGAAGAATGAAATCGTTGCCGGCGCCAGAACCGCCACTGGAAGCCACCCTTTTAACGCATCCATCAGCAGGACGAAAATTCCGGCGGGCTTCCCAAGTGTCCGAAAAACGTTGGTCGCGCCGATATTTCCGCTGCCGACATCCCGGATATCAAGACCTCTGGCGCGCGACACAAGGAATCCCGTCGGGATCGATCCAATCAGATACGCTCCCGCAGCCACGACCAGGTAGCTCAAGACGGCATCCACAAACGCACTCTAAGTGCTCGAAGCTTGCTTGAAAGGGCAAAGTTGCGGCGCCCCTCGGCGCATCTTCCACTGCCACCGGACCGCAGATATGTGCGAAGCACCAGCCGCAGCGTGTTGGACAGTCACAGACGTCTTAATCCTTCAATCCTCCCTTTTCGCCAGCGCGTCGCGCTTTTCGACGGCCGTCACGAATACCGCTGGATCGTTTCCGTTCAGATCTGGCGGCGTCCAGTGGACCGCGTCAGGCCCCGGCAGTTGCCGGTTGTCACCGCGGCTTTTGCAATGGCAATCTCGGATCATAAACATGACGCCGACTCGACAGTCCCAAACTTCCAAAATCAAAGTCGCCGTGCTGGGTGTTGGCGCGCTCGGCAAGGAACACGCGCGAATCTATGCGGATCTGGCCGCGCAGGAGGCTGTCGAATTCGCGGGCATTTATGATGTCTCCTCCGAAAGTTCCCGCAGGATAGCGGAGAAATACAACGTTCCCGCCTTTGCTTCGGCGGCCGAGGCGGCTTCCGCGGCAGAAGCGCTCAGCATCGTCACACCGACTTCCACCCATTATGAGCTGGCGAGGGAAATGTTGAACCTGGGCAAGCATGTCTTGATTGAAAAGCCGATGACCGATCAGACAACTCAGGCCGCGGAGCTGGTGGATTTGGCGCGGGAGCGCGGCTGCCTTCTGCAGGTCGGGCAGGTCGAGCGTTTCAACCCGGTCTTTCAATACCTGCAGGACGTGGCCACCGAGCCGCGTTTTATAGAGACCCACCGCCTGTCGCCGTATCCGTCGCGGAGCACCGATATCGGCGTGGTGCTCGATTTAATGATCCATGACCTGGACGTTGTGCTCGCCTTTGTGCAGGCCCCCGTGAGCCATGTGGACGCGGTGGGCATTGCCGTCCTGAGCGAGAGTGAAGACATCGCCAATGCCCGGGTGCGCTTCGCCAATGGTTGTGTCGCCAATCTGACCGCCAGCCGTGTCAGCCCCGAACGCATGCGCAAAATCCGCGTCTTCAGCAGCGGTCCGACTCCGAGCTACATCTCGCTCGATTACCGCGCTCAGGAGGGGTTCATTTATCGAATTGCGCGCGGGGACGAAGCTGAATCGTCGCTCCTGAAAAAGCTGCTGGCGGGCAAGGACTCAACCGTCGTGAGTGAGTTTGCGGGCAAGCGCATCGTGCGGGAACCGGTCCCGATCATTAAGGAAGAGCCGCTCAAGCTCGAATTGACGCACTTTATCAATTGCGTGCGCGCCCGGCAGGCGCCTTTAGTGAGCGGCGAATCGGTCATGCCCGCCCTCGCCCTCGCCTTCGAGATCACCCGGCAGATAGGAGCCCGGCCTGCGGCCAAAGGCAGCTAAAAGCAGCCGCCCTTTTCTCTTTGCCTTTGCGCTTTTGGCTCCCTAGGTTGCGGACATGCCGTCATTCGACATTGTCAGCAAAGTCAATTCGATGGAAATCGAAAACGCGGTCAACCAGGCGAAAAAAGAGCTCGCCAATCGCTTCGATTTCAAAGGCAGCAAAGCCGACATCGTCCTGGAAAAGAATGAGATCAAGCTTTCGGCCGAAGACCAGTTCAAGATCAAGGCGCTGGAGGAAATTGTCATCGGCAAGCTTTCCAAACGAAGCATCAGTTTGAAGAGTGTCGAGCGGGCTGAGCCGGAAATCTCTCCGCTGGGGCACGCCCGCCAGAGCATCAAAATCAAGGAGGGCATCGAGACAGCCGTGGCGAAGCAAGTCTCCCAGTTCATCCGCGACCTCAAGTTGAAAGTGACCTCTCAAATCCAGGGTGACGAGGTCCGGGTCAGCGGCAAGAATAGAGACGATTTGCAGGCGGTCATCGGAGCGGTGCGCGGCCATGAATTCCCGGTAGCGCTTCAGTTTGTGAACTTCCGGGATTAGCAAGGCTTCTGCCCTTTCAGGCGGCTCACACGTCCCAGATCTGCCCGTATTCGGGCACGAGCACTTCGGCCTGGGGATACGTCGCGCGCAAGGTTTCGGCGAAGGCATCCAGTTGGGCAGCTTCGCCATGCACCACCGAAATCTTGCGGAGATTGCCAGTGAGCGATTCCGCGTAGCGCTTCAATTCGTTTTTGTCGGCGTGCCCGGAAAAGGCGTCCACGGCTGCGATCCGCGCTCGCACGACGTGAGGCTCGCCAAAGATATTGACCGGGTTTTGCCCCGAAAGGATTTGGGCGCCGAGGGTGTGCTCGGCGCAGTAACCGATGAACAGCACCAGATTGTTCTCGTATCCGATGTGATTCTTGAGGTGATGGCGGATGCGGCCGGCTTCACACATACCTGAAGCACTGATAATCACCGCCGGGTCTTTCAGCTCGTTCAGCTTCATGGAATGCGCGACTTCCCGGATGTAAGTTAGGTTTTCCATCCCGAACGGGTTGGTCTTTTCACGAAGGAAACGGTAGGTGGCATCGTTGAAGCATTCCGGATGCAGGCGATAAACCTCGGTGGCATTCACGCTTAAGGGACTGTCCACATAGATCGGCACCTGCGGAATTTCTCCAGCCAGCGTGAGCTGGTGGAGGGTATAGACGATTTGTTGGGTGCGCCCCACGGAGAAAGCGGGAATGATGACCTTGCCGTTCGTCTCCAATGTCTCGCGCACCGTGCGTCCAATGTTCTCAATCGCTGCAGCCTTGGTGGTGTGCTCCCGGCCGCCGTAGGTTCCTTCCACCTGGAGAAAATCCACGTTTTCCACCGGACGGGGATCACGCAAGATATCGTCGCCGCCCCGCCCAATATCGCCGCTGAACAGATATCGAAAGCGGCGCCCGCTCTCCTCGATGTCCAAAACCACCTGGGCCGAACCCAGGATGTGCCCGGCATCGTAAAAGGTAACGGTGACGCCCGGAAGAACCGCCATGGGCCGGTCATAATTGAAAGCCACGAATTGCCGCACTGCCTTTTCAGCATCGATGGCGCTGTAGAGCGGTTCGACCGGCGGCAGACCTCGTTTGGCGCGTTTCCGAGAGACGAACTCCGCGTCGTTTCGTTGGATCTCGGCTGAATCCTCCAACATGATGCTGGCCAGATCGCGTGTGGCAAAAGTGCAGTAAATATTCCCGTTAAAACCTTGCTTGCAGAGATTGGGCAGATTGCCGCAGTGATCGATATGGGTATGACTCAGGACGACCGCATCAACGTCCGCGGGCTGAAAGGGGAAATGGCGGTTGCGTTCGATGGATTCGGCGCGCCGCCCCTGAAAAAGG
>CAZCUL010000543.1:0-2663 GCA_964501475.1 uncultured Verrucomicrobiota bacterium
ATAACCGGCATAATCCAATCCGTCATAAATCCGCCACCCGCTGTGATCGGTGCCGTGATTGGGTCCGCCGGAGCGTCCGCCGAGAAAATGGGACCAGCCGAAATGCTGGTGCAGATGCCCGTGCCAGCGTCGCAAATCATCTTCCGCGACCCATTCATCCAGATCGAATCCGTAGCCCATGCTCCACCCCGGCAACGGCCCGAGTCGAGCGGCGATGTAACGTTGCAAACGACGATCCACCTTGCCGTTTTTGCCCCATTTCATGGGCGTCATATGCCGCGCTTCGTCGCCCCACGCCCAGAGATGGACCATCCCGCCCGCGCGATGCGTCTTCGTGATCAACAGTTCCAACGCTTCAAACGTCGAGGGATCGGGGTTGGGATCGTTCGATTTGATTCCGTCGTAGCGGTCGTGATTGAAGTCGAACCACCTTGCCAGCACCGCCACATGGAACCCATTGAATCCATGGTCCTTCAGAAAGGTTTGAATGTCGCGGTCGATCTTTGCCGGTTGGCCCGCGAAATCCGGGAGGTCGGCATACATGACCAATTGCGGCACCATGGCCGTATCAGAACCCTCCCAAACCCATTTGTTGCCAAAGTGCGTGAGGAACCCATGCGCTTGTGAATCCGGGTTGGGAGCAATCGTGACCGTGCCCGAGTGGCCGCTCAGCTCGGGGTCCCGGCTCGAAGTCGTAAAGGTCCAGGTTCCGGTGCGCGTTCCCGTAAAGCGGAATTTCCAGGTATCGTTCCCCGCGTAATACAGTCCGGTCTTCCTCACTTCACCGTCGGGATGGTCGAACCTGGCCACGGCTTCGATCTCAAAAGGGTTGCCTTCAAAAGTCGTGTTGGTCAGCGACCATTCAAGATAGGGACGCCATTGAGTGCCCGTCTGATTGAGGTCGCCGGCCCCGTTGGCGATCGAGGCAAACCAGGCGATGGCTGCGAATGCAGGCCCTTTGCGGCGAAAAGAACGCCGTTGGCTGCCGTGATGCTTTCTGTCGATTCGGTCAGAGTTCATCGCTCATCCCGCAAGTTGAACGGGCTTCGTCGAACAATGGGTCGTCGCACGTTTTGAGATGTCCCTGCCAGGCGTATCGCCGCGCTGCTGAAGCGTGCTTACCAGACGAAACGCCTTTTGGGACGCGGCATTCAAGCGTGGCCAGCTAATCCGAGTTGCCCGGCAGCCGGCGGACCTTGATGTTCCGGAACTCGATGCGGTCGGAGTGGTCCTGCAAGGCAATCGGTCCTGTTTTGAAAGTGCCGAACTTCGGTTTGTCCTTGAACTTGCTGTTGGCCACGCGGGCTTTCCAATCGTCGCTCCAGAGTTCGTACTCCACGACCTTCTCGCCGTTGAGCCAATGCTCGACCTGTGGGCCGTTCACGAGGATGCGCATGTGGTTCCAATCGCCCACGGGCCCGGTGACGTCTTTGGAAGGCGCATAAAGGTCGTAGCAGGCCCCCGCGTGCTGTGTCTTGCTGCGGTTGCGATGCGGGGCGTTATCGAGGATTTGCACCTCCGGCGCATAGTGCCATGCGGTGACCGCTTCCTCGGAAACGTGATAGAGCACGCCGCTGTTGCCGTGAGCGACGAGTTTCCATTCAAGCTGCAAGTCGAAGCTTTCAAACTCCTCGGTGGTAACGATGTCATCCCCGCCACCAGCGCCTTTGCCGCCCGCGCCGCCTTTGACACGCACTAGCGCGCCGTTGGCGACCGTCCAGCCCGGCGGCATCGTCTCCATCTTGTAACCGCGCCAACCTTTCGTTGTCTCGCCGTCAAACAGCAGTTTCCAACCGGCCTTCTTTTCCGCCTCCGTTAAGGTATTTGGTTCAGCACCGCTTGTGGTGAAAGCCAATCCCGCGACCAAAACGCCCAAGGCCCCCATGCGGATCAAGTGAGCGGGTTTCGTTTTCATTTCGAACATGGGTGAGAAGCTTGGACGCATCGAGGCGGTTTGTGAATTCGATAATTTCAGCGTTGTCCATGCATTAGAACCACGCTGCGCGCCCTCGCGCGGCAGACGAATGCGGACCTCAGGGATCGCCCCGCTTGGGCGCAAGGGCCGATCTCCCGGCGTCCCCTCCGCAGGCAACAGAACTCTCAGAACCGCCAATTCAGGTCCAGCCGGAAGCGTTTGCCGTCCTGTCCGGTCGTGATGGCATCCACCAGATAAAGGCGCGCCATCAGGTTGATGTTGTTGGAGAGGGCATAGCCGAGCCGGACTTCATGGCCTTTGAAGTCGCTGGAGTCGGTCTGCGCGCCGGTGCCGAAGCGAATCCAGTCGTCCTGGGCATAGGAAGCATTGACGGAGAAAGTCTCGATGTAGGCGTAGAAATAGCCGACCAGCCAATCGTGGCGTTCCTTCAACTGCCCGAGTTGGAGGGACAAGACGTAACCCAGTGTCTCGTCGGTGTCCGTGGCAGGAAAGGGCGCGACATCGGCAGCACTATAATCTTTGAAGTTGTAAAAAAGGTCGGCTCCCAAGGTGACGGGGATCTGCTTCACCGGCACGCTCCACTGCGCGCCGGCTGCACCGATGAGATAATCCCGCGCGCCATTGCGGTTGAGGAGGTTGTTGGCGCCTGATTCGCCGTGGAGGTAGTGCAAACCGGCGGCGATGGTAAACTGCGAGGGCTTTACTGCAAAACTGTATTTGATCTGGC
>CAZCUL010000544.1:0-5302 GCA_964501475.1 uncultured Verrucomicrobiota bacterium
GAAGTCGCGTCTGCCGTCGCCGTCCCAATCCACAAACGCGCCCAGGTTCGGGCGGACGTAGCCGGCTTTGCTCCCATTGAACAGAATCGGCCTGGGTAACGCCAGCAGCGGGGCGGCGTCGGTCCCGATGTTGCGGCTGAAGTAATAGCCCTGGTCGTCGGCGAGTACGAGGTCCTTGCGGCCGTCATTGTCCCAGTCGCAGACGAGAACGCTGGCGCGCGCGCCGACTTGAATCGGTTGGCCGCCGGCCTTCATGCGTTGGCCCGCGGCCAACGACGGCTTCGCGTTGCTGCCGCGGTTGACAAACAGAGTGAGCGTGCCGGAGCCGTCGGCAACGACGAGATCTTTGCGTCCGTCGTTGTTCCAGTCGCAGGCATCGAAGCGCGCGTGCCCGCCGGTGGCAGCGACGCTGAGAGGTTCTCCCGCCGCCTTGAGCCGCTCGCCCGTTGCAAACACGCTCCAAGGTCCTGCGGTAGCGGCCGACGTGACGAGGCTATGGCCTGGTTCCGCGTTTCGAATTCCGGGTTCCGAGTTGGAACGAGATTTTTCACGCCCGCCGCCACGAGGGTGATTCCTGAAGAACCAGACAAACCCGTCGGTGTCGCCGGCGAGGAGGTCGAGCCGGCCATCATCGTCCCAATCCACGGCGCGAACGCAGTTCTGCCGCACCGCGTCGCAAGGTTGGAACTCCTCGGTGAACGGCGCTCCGCGCGCGCGCCGGGCGAACCGCGGCAAGCGTCGCGTGCCGACGTTCTTCCAAAAGCCGCCGAAATCGCGCGGCGCGCCCGGCGCGTCCAGGTCCGCGCGTTCCCAGAAGCGCCCGGAGACGACATCGAGCAGGCCGTCGCCGTCGAAATCAGCGATGGTGACGCCGGAGTGCGCGTCGCCGATGAGGTATCTGCCGCTCCAGGCGATGGTCTTGCCCGATGCCAACTCGGGCCTGGTTCGCGCCCGCGCACGAATGTTCTTGAACCAGTGAACGGCGCCGGGTTGTGTGCCGGCGAACAGATCCAAATCGCCGTCATTGTCGATATCCGCGCAGTCGAAGCGTGGGTTGATCAACTCGATGACCCTGCCGCCGGCCTGCAGCGCGACAGCCTCGGCGAAGACGGGAAGGTGCGGTTCCTCCCCGCCCGCGGGCTGCGCGTTCCTGTGCGCATCAGGGGAAAGTGGCGGTTTGCGGAGCGGCGAAAGGCCGCGATACAGCCAACCACGGTGATTGCTGCCGACGAGCGCATCCGGACCCAGTCCGTCGCCATCCCAGTCCCGCACGAACGCAATGGAAGGAAACCATCCGCCGGCCTGCGCGCCGCCTGCCAGCGAAACGCCGGACCTCGTCAGCAAAGGCCCGACGCGCTCGAAAGTCAGTTCGCCACCCGCTTCGCGCGTCGTGTTGCGGTAAAAGACGATCTTCCCCGCCTCGGGTCCATCACCGAAGCTGGGAAAAAAGTCCTGATTCCCATCGTTGTCGATGTCGTGAAAGGCCACGGTGACCCAACTCCGGTTGGCCTTGCTGCAGGGCAGTCGGAACGACTTGCCGGCCGAAGCGAGCCGTCCTCGATCTACCAGTCGGTTCCCGCCAACGTTCTCCCAGCAATGGACAAACGGCTCGACACCGCCCTTGAATAAATCCAGGTCGCCGTCGCCATCGAAGTCCACGAAGCAATCGAAGTGGCTGGCGGCGATTTCGCGGCGCTCGCGCTCTCCGGAAAATTTGTCCCCATCACCGATGAGGCCCGGACGGCGCTCCGGCTGGCCGCGGCCCGATTCCACGGTGTCGAAATAAACGACGAAGTTCGTGCGAGCAGAATCCAACACGACGAAATTGAGGACGACTCTCGTGGCCCCGAAGAAGCGATCGATTCGCGACGGCAGTCGGGGCGAACGCTCGGTCGATGAAAAGACCTCGACCGTGTGCGGATCGAACGTTGCCCTCTCCGGTCGGCCGCGGAGCGCTTCATGGAAGTCAAGCTCGACCGACGCCGCAGAGTGGGAGCGAGGCCGCCCGTGACCGTCAATGGTAAGATGGAGTCGGAATCGATTGTCCGAGTGCCATGGCTGGGCCAAGGGCCCAGGCTCCGATCGCACTGCAGGAGTGGAGCCGAGGTTCCAAATTGCCAGAGCAACAAGCCATGCGCCTTCTCGGTGCATTCAAGCAACCTGGCGTTGACCGGGACGTGTCACGAGCGGGAAGCCGCCGCTGCGTTCCTTGGCAGAGTCAGTGGGGTCGCGCTCACAATTCACAATTGACAGCGAGAGGAGCCGACGAGCATCGTCAACAAGGGCGTGAACGGATACAAAATCTCCAAAGCAGGAATTTGTGAATTGTGAGCGTGCGACCCCAAAAGGACCCAAAAGAAAGAGCCCCGAGTTATCTACATCCCTTTTTTTAGGCGGCGTGGGTTTCATCTGACAACGTCTGGACTCGCAGCAAACCAAGGCCGATCAGACCTGTCCAGCCCGCAGCGCTGTGCAAGCCTGACAAGCTGGAACTTCCACCGCGAGTAATTGCGCCTGTGACAAAGGACTACGCCGCACCTCCAAGCTTGGGGAATATCCGGCACCGGCACTGCAAAAGTAACAGTGGCTCCGCGCGGCAAGTCGAAGTCGCCAGACTGCGAGCGGCGCAAGTCGATTTGGCCATCTGGAAGGAAGACCGGGCCGATGTGGCAAAAGAAATCGCGGCGTGTGGGATCGTGGACGCGAAATACGGCGAAGCCCGAGTGCGCGACGTTCGCGGTGGTGTATCTCGCCGTCGGAATTCCCGTCACATCGTTCGTATAGCCGAGCAGCGTAACCGGAATCTGCGCCCCGGGACGCGTCGTTGACGAGAAAGCGAACAAACAGACGGCGGCGCCGGGGATGAGCACCAGACCAGCGACGATGAGTGTTTTGCGTTTCATGGCTGCGACGCGCTAACGCCGCCTGGACCATATGGCTTAACAAAGTGAAAGAGCGGGTGTTTGATTCCGGTTTGAAACGTTGGTTATCCGCGAGTGCGGACCAATCCACCCTGTTAGAAACCCGGCACGAGGCTGGGTCATTGATAACGTAGCGAAACCAAACACCCATGAACAAAAGAGTGCATTACATCGGTCTGGACGTCCACAAGGAATCCATCGCCATCGCCATCGCGCCGGGCGGCGATACGGAGGTGCGCCGCTATGGCCTCCTCGGGTGAGTCGCCGTGCCTACGCCACTCCTTGGGATGGGAACATTGTCATCACTGCGCGGCTCGACGGCTGGATGCGAACAGACATGGGTGAATGCTGCGCTTACGGCAGGCTTCGTCACCCCCGCGAAACCAAGGGCATGGAATACAACGCGACCACCGATGCGTGGAAATGCTGCGACGGCGGCAATGGAGGCTGTTGCTGATGTTGCCGACAGTGCGTTTGAGCAACCGCCCGTTGGCGAACTTCTTTAAGTGGCGACACGCAAAATATAAGCGGTTGTCTGCCGCAACTCCGATTCCTTGTCCGGTTCTTCCTTCGCATGAGGACGACCACTTCGACGACATCAACTGCCCCAAATGCTGGAAGCGTGGATTTCCCACGCGCCATCCAAGAGGGCGGACGACCCGATCTCTATTGCAAAGCAGGAAGCATATAGACGGGGATGGAAGAAGGTTGAAGTCAGCAATGCCCGGTTTGGGTCGTGAGTCAGTGGGGTCGTACGCTCACAATTCACAATTGACAGATCACGCCTGCAGCATCGGCGGCTCGCGATTTTTCGCGGCGACCGAGCGGTCGGGAGCATTTGCTCTGGTTACTGGTGTGGCTGAGTGGACGTTTTGCTGCCACCTTTCAGCCTATGTCCTGATGGAAAACCATTTCCACCTGAAGTTCGGGCTGGCCGCGGCCGAAGTTTAATGAAGGGGCCGGACTGACAGGAGGCTCCGCAAGTCGCAAAAAATCTCCCAAGCAAGAATTTGTGAATTGTGAGCGTACGACCCCAAAAGAAAGACCATCGACATCCCGCTCGGTGCGCTCCGAATGTTTCAGTTCGCCGGCCAGCTTGTCTGCGCTGATCTTGCCAAGGCGCAGAGGTTGGACGGCAAGTTCCTCCAGCAACGCAGAAAGACTTCGCCATCCGACGTACGAATCCCCGTCGTGCGAAACGCGTGCCATGTAGCCGCGCAGCGGTCCTTTATGAAAAAGGAAAAACGGATTCGATTCGTGTTCGTCGAGAATAATCACCATCAGGTTGAACAACGGGGTCTGAATGATATCGGCGAAATACTCCACCACGCGCTCAAGCGGAGGAACGTCGAGGCACTCATGAAACACTATGCCATCGCAAAGCGCGTAGAAGTCCGTGACCTCCTGTGGCAACTCACTTCCGAGCTGCGCTTCGGCCTCTTCGATTTGCTCGAGTGATGCCGGCGCATTCGGCCGAACGCCGGACAATGCCCTCAACCGGTTTACCAAATCTTGCAGGTCACTTATCGCAGCGGCACGTCGGCCGGTCGGATTGTTTCTTTGGGCGAATCATCCTGGATTCCGAATACCCGGATACGATATCCCTTTACTCAGAGGCTAAAGTGCGGATGATTCTCTGATCCTTTATTTAAAGAAGCACTGTTTAGGCGTGTTTCAGTGTCGAACGGGCATTGCACTCATGACCTGCCCTTTTGCGAAGCTTTATGAAATTACTGTGTGGCCTTGGGAGTTGCTTTCGAGAAACCCTTGTTCTTTCATTCCTGTTCAGTGCCGCGGCCTTTCCCGCAGCGACCGCTGACCTCGATCCCGTTTTGCGCGGCCACTGGCTGGATGCTGGAATTAACAAGGGAGTCGCCGTTCAAAATGGGTATGCCTTTGTATTGGATTGGGAGACAGGATTGAACGTAATTGACGTGGGTGATCCGTCGAACCCACGGCGAGTGGGAGGGTATGTGACGGGTGGATACCCGCACGTCCTGGCAGTTTCAGGCAATTACGCCTACGTGGCGGACGATATTTGTTTACAGATTTTTGATGTTAGTGAGCCTGCCAACCCGCAGTGGGTCGGCGGTGTCACCAATAGTGCCCGTGCGATAGCGGTTTCGGGCTCATATGCGTACGTGGCAGCAGGTGGCAATGGGTTGCAGATATTTGATGTCAGCATCCCGGCAAATCCGAATATGACAAGTGAAGAGACAAATATGTGGGCTGGGGACGTGGTGGTGTCGGGTCGCTACGCATATGTGGCCACTGGTGAGGGAGGCTTGCAGGTGATCGACGTGGGTAATCCAACGAACCCTAAACTGGTTGGTAGTATTACAAACTCCAGTGTGGCTGTAGCGGTGTCGGGCAATCACGCT
>CAZCUL010000545.1:0-8329 GCA_964501475.1 uncultured Verrucomicrobiota bacterium
TCCGCTTCACTCCAGGTTGTCTGCATTCCAGGGTTGAACGAAGCTGCGGCAGCGGGCGTGAAATCCTAAACAAATCCCCTTAAACCCCTCCAAAAAACATGCGGATTGTATTTGATCGAACTGGTATTCGGCTACAAAAAGTTGGATAAACATTGTGCCAAAACATGCAGCATCCCATACAACAATCTTCGGAGCGTGGCAAGCAGGCGCGTGCTTTCCGCCGCGCAGCGGCTTCGTTCAACCAAGGCGCTGCAGCGAACCACCGCCCCGCTTGGCAGTCGGACGGTTCGGATAATTTGTCAGCGACTCTCGCAGCCGACCGGGCATTTCCGGCGGCGGTCGCTGAGCTTGGGCGTTGGGCCATGAGAACGACCACGAGCATTCTTGCCCTCTTACTGGTTCCAAGTGCGTGGTGCGGGCAGGCGGAAGGAAGGTATTATTCAGACGAGGAGTACAAGAAGCTTCAGGGTTACGCTCAGCCGTCGAGCTTCTATCCTGACGGGAATTCGGGGCAACTGAGACTGCTGATCATGTGTATTGACCGTGGGGACGTTGCCGTCTTGGACAAGTTATTGAACGCCGCGCCAAATTTCGCCAACGTTGTTGAGGGCGGGTCCCGCTGCTCCCCGGTGCACTGGGCTACCTTCAAGGGCGACACGAATGTTTTGGGTGTGCTTGTTAGGCATAGTGCTGACATCAAGAAGAAGGGGACGAACTGGAAGATTACGCCATTGCACATAGCCCGGGACGCCAAGACCGCGGAATTCCTCCTCAGACATGGCGCTGACGTGGAGAGCAAGGAGGTTCACCGTCAAACGCCGCTAATGTGGGCCGCCAAGCGGGGAAATCCTGAAGTAGCAGCGTTCCTGATAGCTCATGGGGCCAAGTTGGATAGCACAGACGAACGGGGGAGATCGGCCTTGGCGTTCGCAAAGACGTGGGGCCACACTAACATAGTCGCGATGCTGGTCGCCAAGGGCGCCACTTCCTCGGCGGAGGGGAACAAGGAGAGCAACATTTTCGAAGTGACGGCTGGCAGTTTTTCCGGGGCTGGTGCTGAGCACCCGTTCGCCGAGAGCACCCTGATACATGGTGCGCCCGTCGAGAGAAAAAAGTGAAGCGGTACGGAATCCAACATAGAGAACCCAACCTTAAGTCGAGTAGGTCTGCGCGGAAAGGCGGCTGGGACGCGACTTGGGCCTGGGGCGCGCAGACTTACTCGCCGGTTGGACGAAGCCCACAGGGCTTAATTATTTAATAGGGAAAAGTAGTCTTTCCCCGGAGAGCGGACGGTGGTTTGGAGGAAGCCCGTCCCGCGATTTGTTCTGCTCGCAGGCTCCTTCGCCGCTGAACCAACGACCCCATGCCGACCATCGCCTCCTCTTCGCGCAAGGGCCGGCAGCGGGAGCGAGGCGTGCGCCCGACTCCAGGCGCGAGGGAGGCGCGGCCGCCGAAGGTCAACAGGTGAAGAAGGATCACATCTCACGATTCAACAATTTGAGCGCCTTTGTCATCCGACTTTTCTCCGCGCGATCTCAGACCTGACTCGTTGCTCCGCAAGCGCTTTCCAAGACCTTACCCAGAATGTTCGATCCTTTTCCGACTGGCGCGGATTGACCGGGCGACTCCCCATTTGTGGTTTCATGCTTGCCTCCTTGGACCGAAAAACTTAGCTTCTTCGCCACAATGGAATCCCGAACTAGGCAACTGTTGTCTAGTCCGGATTTTTCCCGGCAATTACGACAAATTGTCCAATAACTGTTGGGCGTCTTCGGTCGGGCGCACCAAGGGATCAGAATCGTGAATCAATCGTCATTACTTGAGGCCAAGAGGGAACTGTTGTCGCGCAGCGGAGGCATTGTCGCGTTTCCAATCGCCGGGGCCCTTTACTGGTTTGTCTTGGGCGTCTGCGGCTACGTGGTAGCGCTCGATACTTGGCGCGGTGTGGCGTTGATCGGTTCAGTCATGATCTTTCCCACAGCCCTTCTCCTTGCCAGGCTTTTCAATGGAAATCTTTTTGTCCGTGACAATCCCTTAGCGAGCCTGGCTGGATTTCCTTTGGCCGCGGTTGGACTGCTGCCATTTGCCCTGTACTTTGTTCTTGATGGTCCAGCGATTCAATTGCTTCCGCTCGCACTCGCGATAGGCATGTCGCTCCACTTTCCAATTCTTGGCTGGATGTACGGGAGTCGGGCACTTACCTTTCATTCTCCTGTTCGGACTGGGCTGGCATTGGCAGTTTGGATGATGGTTCCAGACGGGCGTTTCACCATTTTACCATTCATGGTGATGATCCTCTACCTCGTGACCGCGCCTTGGGTGCGGTCGGAGATCGTGCATACGCGGATCGCCCAACAAGACGGTCCAGCGAACGGGAGCCAGCCGTTTCGCTCACAGACAAATCGAACGTCATCGGCGGCTGGCTCCCGTCGCTGACCTTTGCGTTCGGCGGCGTTACCACGCGTGATGAAACTGTCACGACCTTGTCTGATCACAAACAACAGAACGAAAGACACAGCATGAAAAACCATAATCGAACGTATTCAACAGCGCTTGCCGTTTTAGGAGTGCTGGCTGCTCTGAGTTCCGGCCTACTTCTGTTCTTGGCTGGGGCTTCAGTCGGAGGGGCAGTTAATACTCATCTCCCAGAGTGGTCTCTGCCTTGGGTAGCCATCATCAACTTTGCATACGCCATTGCCATTATCATCACGCTGTGCGCACGACGATTCAGACCCGAGACGGGTCGCGTGTTGACTCGTGTCTTGAACTGGGCGCTTTTGCCAGCCGTGCCCGGTGGGACAGTCGTCGGCCTCTACGGTTTGTTGAGGGCAGACAGAGAGAGCCGGTGACCACGCCGCCGAACAAACCGAACAGGTGAAGAAGGGTCACATCTCACGATTCAGCAATTTGAGCGCGTTTGTCATCCGACTTTTTTTCGCGCGATCTCGGACCTGACTCGTTGCTCCGCAAGCGCTTTCCAATACCTTACCCAGAATGTTCGATCCTTTTCCGACTCGCGCGGATTGACCGGGCGACTCCCCATTTGCGGTTTCATGTTTGCCTCCTTGGACCGAAAAACTTAGCTTCTTCGCCACAATGGAATCCCGAACTAGGCAACTGTTGTCTAGTCCGGATTTTTCCCGGCAATTACAACAAGTTGTCCAATACCTGTTCGGCGATTATGAAAAGCGCTGCTCTTCTCAGTTTTCTTTGTATCCTTGGACTTTCCGGTTGCGTTCACAATCGTCGCGCGGCTCTCGCACGGAGTCATGCCGCAGTCATTGAGTCGTTGCCCCGAGTTGTGAAATCGTTGCCTGTTCGAATCGTTCCCTCCTTCGAACATCCAGGGCTGGCATGGTCAACTGTCAGCATGATGGACACTTACGTGTCCTACAATCCCCGCATCGCGGAAAAGTTACCGCCGGATGTTTTGGCGTTTGCATTGGTGCACGAGTATGGGCATCTCCAGCTTAATCATATCGATATCTTGAGTTTTGGCGCGAAACCCGCCGCCGCGATCCGGCAGCAAGAGCTTGAGGCCGATCGTTTTGCTGCGAGGTTTTGGGCCACGAACGATGCGAGAGTAGCCCAAGCCGCTGCCGCATCATTCGTGTCTCCCGCCGCTCTCGGGGCTTTGGGTTCAGAGAAGCCGTCGCGCGAAGCGGGGTATCCGACGCGAAGTGAGCGCGCTCAAGTGATACTCGATTGTCTTGCAGAGGCTCAGCGGATGTCGGCGGCCGAGACTCCATAACAAGACATGAGACGACTGGCCGAACCAGCAGATGCACCGAACCGCCGCCCCACGCAGCATTTTCGTGAGGTCGGGTTGTGCGGACGGTGGATTCGCGGCCATCGCTCGCTTTCTGCGGCGGTCGGTGATCTTGATCGTTCGGTGAATACGTTTCGCCAAGGACGTGGGTTTGATGGAGGCGGATTGGAGAGCCAGACTTGTTCTGACCACCGCAGCATGGATCGGTTGCGGCGGACATGGACAGCCCCAGACGATTGGACCACGGATGGCGCGGATTTCACGGATACAGACTGCCGACAGGTTGGCTTGGGGTTTATCCGTGCCATCCTCGAAATCCATGGGTAGAGTTTTGTGGTGACACGAGGACCAGAGCCGCAGATCACCGAACCAGGCGCTCCAGGCAACGCCGGTGGGCGCTGGTCTTGTCGCCTTGAGCCGCAGGCCCGGCGTGCCTGACCTTGGTCGTTCGATGTGATGCGCGAGCCACCTGACATGCTCAACGGTGCCCAAGTGTTGTGCTTCACGCTGCTTGATGAGCGCCACGCCGCAACGGGCGGGACGCGACACTATCGCGATGGCAACCTACAGACCAGATTTACAGGATTGATCATTGCCAGATATTCAGGTGAGTACGGCTTTTACCTGTTTTACTGTGGCAAGGACTGGAGCGTTGAGAATGATACGCTCCACGACAGCCTTGACGATGCAGAGCACAAGCAGAGTTTGAGTTCCGCGGGACCATTGGTACTTGGACCGCGAAGAACATCGAACCAGGCGCTTCACCGAATGTCGGCCCCGCCACGTCGTTTGGTAATTCGAGAGCCACGGAGGGGCCGCCATCGGTGAGCTGATCGTTGGGCGGAAGACCTATGAAGTCCGTTTTCGTAACCCCCGAGGTATTCGACTGGTCGAGCGAACTGTCGAGCTGGGGATCATTTCCTCGTCAGAAGCAACGGCGTGATTATGAGATCTTGGGACACGCATCCAGATTACTCGAAGGCGACGATTCCGCTGATCGACGCGGAGATTGCGTCAATGCCCTCAATCGCGTCATTGATAAGCGAGTCCGACTTCTTAATGACCATTATCGAATCGATGAGATTCTCGGATCGAAGAAGTCTATCGACAATCTAGAGAGAATTGGCGCGGCACGACCCTACATGCTGCTTCAGATTAACCATATTCGGAACCTTTTTGAGCATCGAGACCGCAAGCCGCCGCCTCGCAAGCGACTGAAGTTCTTCGTCGAGCTTACTTGGTATTTTCTGAAGGCCACGGATATACCCGCCTACGTTCCGCGGACTGAGATTCAGTTGAATCGGGAGGGCATGTTAGACCAGGGTGAAGACTACCTGATTGTCAGTTATAGTCGAAAATCGCGGGCGTCGTTCCCTTGGAACATCAAGATCAGTCTCCTGCCCGGCCGGTTCTCTTTCACACCGATTGACGGATGGCCTGAATTCGAGTTTCCGGGCAAGGAATTGCGCATGCTGCCGGAATATCAGAACAAACTTTGGGCGTATGGTGGGCGATTGGCATCCAAAGGTTACGAGCATCGAATCTTGGCGAAGTTTCTCGAAGCTTGAAAAAGCCCAACAAGGCGCCCGAGCCAACACGCACAGCCGCCACGCCGGCATGCTTGCGCATGCGTCACGCCATCTGCGCGTGTGGCTCATCTTTGTTCAGGAGGGCGCGAAGTGGGTCGGATCTATTCATTATCGATTCTATTCGTGGCACGTTGCAGCAATCCCGCCAGGTTTCGATCCTTCTGCAGCCGTTGCGGAAAACGCCGCACCGCACCAGCCGTGCTCGCATACTCAATGCCCACTGGTTGACACAATGTAGGCCCGAAACGAACTCCAGGGAAAACGCCGCAAGGTGGCCAACCGTCGGCGCACCGCCTCGAGGTTCATCCGATTCCCACCGCGCGGCTGCGCTGCACATCTCTCTTGCCCTGGCCCAGCCGGCGCAGGCGAACGGGGTTGAGAAGAATGTAACGACTGACTTCCAGGCCCCAGCTTTCACGCTCCACCACCACCGATTTGAAGCGCCCCTGCAACAAGTGGCCGCTTCGTCCGTGGCGGCGATTGAACCAGACCGAGTAACTGACGTTGAGCCACTGCACTGAGCGCGACAGGTTGGGCTCAGTGATTTCCAGCAAAAGATGATAATGGTTGGGCATCAGGACAAACGCGTGCAGGCCATGCGAACATGGCCGTGGCCTCTTCCAGCAGTTCCAGAAAATGCCCGCGGTCCCTCTGATCTCCCAAGTGCAAGCCGGCCAATTGCTGCCGGCGCGCTGACGAAATACGCCGATCGCACGACGTCATTGCGCTGGGACTCCCACGCGATGGTTTGCCCGTAGCCTTTGAAGTCGCAAGCAAACTTAACGCGCCGCTCGACGTCTTTGTCGTGCGCAAGCTCGGCGTGCCTGGCCATCGGGAACTGGCGATGGGCGCCATCGCGACCGGCGGCGTCCGGGTGCTCAATGAAGAGGTCATGGAAGGGCTCGGCATCTCTCACCTCACCATCGATGCCATCGCAGCCGAAGAACAGAAGGAACTGGCGCGCCGCGAACTGGCCTACCGCGGCCACGACAGTTCACTCAAGATACGCGGTAAAATCATCATCCTGGTTGACGACGACATCGCCACGGGTTCCACGATGTGCGCCGCCGTGCGGGCGGTGCGACTGCAACAGCCAGCCCGCATCGTCGTCGCCGTGCCGACATCGGCCCCATCGTCCTATGCCCAACTCGAACGCGAAGCCGACGAAATCATCGCCTTGATGAGGCCAGAGAATTTTTACGCCGTCGGCCAGTGGTACGAAAATCTTGATCCAGTCGGCGTTGGCCAGCGATGCCGATCTCGAAGTCACTAAAGATGATATCTGCATCACTCTTGTTCCACTAAGCTCCCCGCATCGGAGCCGTGCCATTGTTGCTCTCTGCGAAGAGCTGAACAAGACGAAAACGATTTTTTCCCGGATCTCAGATGTGCCCCCAGTTCGCCGTTCGAGCCCCGGAATGGGAAAAAAGCGGACATGTCGGCACGGGGTATGTCAGGAGTTCTGGACTCATTAAGTTGTTGACCATGAACGGGGAGAAGGGAAATCGGCTCAGGAAACTTTAGCGAACCTTTAGCAAAAGATTACTTGACACGCTTTGGCAGGAATGATGAAGCTTGCAGCGTTACCCGCGTTACCCTGATATGTCACTGGCAATTCGTCGTCGCCGCGTTGGAGGTGAGATGTCAGCCGACTATCGCATGATCGCTGAGTTGTGTGCGAAGTGTTACCTCGCAGTTGCTTGCCTGGTTCTGACGCAACCTCTCTGCGCCCGAGGGCAGGGCACAATCAGCGTGTTGCACACCGGAGGCGGTGGACCGCTGGTTACTAGTAGCCAGCCCCTTTTTCTACCGAGCAACTTCAGTGAACTGGAGTTTGCGTTCGGGTTTGCGACTGACGAGCAAATTGAACCCGGCCAGTTTCTCGATTCGTTCACGGTCACCCTCCAGGCGGACGGTGATGCTTCCGCGACGGTTATTTACTTCACAGCGGACCTCTCGGGGGTGACCTGGGCTCCGTTCTCTCCCGGCACCCTGTTTATCTCGCCCGAAAGCATTGAGCGCACGGTTATCACTTTCCCGGACTTGTCGCCATTTACACCCACTCCAGTGCCGATCGGCCATCGTCTGGCTTACGACATTACTGTCCCGGTTCCAGAGGGTCTGCGGGGCCAGCCCGTGACGCTCTATTTCGATTTGTTCGACAACCAGAATTTGCATGCCTCGCTTGGCTGGGTTGAGGCGGTTCCAGAACCATCAACAATTTGGTTGGCGGTCATCGCGGGCATAAGCTGGCTCGTGTTGCACCGCCGTACTCGGAAGCAAGCATAGCTCTTTGCGCCTTCGAGTCCGCGGAACAGGAAATAGCCCGAGTCCGGCTGTGGACCGTTGTTCAGAGCCGTTTAAATGCAGCTGAAAGGGATCTTTAGAATGTCACGGCGGAATCGGTTGCTGTTCTTGTTATTGGCTCTGGCCTGCACAAGGCTTCCTTGTGGGGCGGCAGAAAGAACCTTTAATCTCCAAGGAATCACGCTGAGCCTGGCAGAAGTGTCCGCGGACGTGGACGTTCTTTACCGTTCCATGAGGTTCAATCGAGCGGCGGGAACCTGGAACGTTGACGTCATCGTCAGCAACAAGACGGCCCGGTTGTTACAAGGACCGTTAGTTTTATCCGTCGAAAGTTTTAGCAATACCACTGGCCCCATTGAGTCAGATGCCCCGGGAGCCGGTCCATCCGGATTTTACTACGACCTGAGCAAGCAACTCACCGAAGGAAGATTGGCTCCTGGGAACGCCAGTATTCCGCGCACACTCACGCTGGGAGTGACCTCCGGCTCGCCGAGTCTAACCACCAAGATCTATGCCTGGATTGCTTCTGTCTCGCCCGGAATCGCGTCGACACGGTCCTTGAACGATGTTGGCCAGCCGCTCCCCTCGGTAGACATCGTTGAAGTCGGTCCCAGCGGTGAAGCAGCTTATCGGACGGACCCCGTTGCTGGAACTGTCACGTTGG
>CAZCUL010000546.1:0-17090 GCA_964501475.1 uncultured Verrucomicrobiota bacterium
CGCATACAAGCACCGCACCCAGCGCCCGGGCTCAACTTCCTCAAGCTCCGGCATCGTGTCCGCGCATTCCGGGCGGGCGGTTGGGCAGCGCGGGTAGAAGCGGCAACCGGGCGGGTAGTTGCCCGGCGCGGGGACGGTCCCGCCAATGGCGACCAGTCGCTCGCGATGCTGGGCTGGCTGAGGCACTGAGTTCATCAGCGCCTTAGTATAGGGATGAAGCGGACGGGCCAATAGTTCTTCCGCTGGAGCCGATTCCACGATTTGTCCGGCGTACATCACCGCGACCCGGTCCGCCACGTCGCGCACAATGCCGAGATTATGCGTGATCAACAGCAGGCTCATGCCGAGGCGCTGCTTGAGCTCGCGCAAAAGATCGATGATTTGTGCCTGGATCGTCACGTCCAGCGCAGTGGTTGGCTCGTCGGCCACAAGCAGCTTCGGTTCGGAAGCCAGCGCCATCGCAATCATAATCCGCTGCTGCATTCCGCCTGAAAGCTGGTGCGGATAATCCCGCTGGCGGATTTCCGGCGCCGGAATACCCACCAGGTTCAACAATCGGAGCACCTCATCGTCCGTCGCCGCCCCGGGCCGATGCACGCGAAGGGCCTCCTTGATCTGGTGACCGGCGCGATAGACGGGGTTCAAGGAGGCGCCCGGTTCCTGAAAGATGTAGCTCACCAGTCCGCCGCGTATGGACCGGAGCTCTTTCGCGCTCATTTGGAGAACGTCGCGTCCATCAACGAGAATCTTTCCGCCGACGTAGCGCGCGGGCGGCGAGGGCACCAGGCGGGCAATGGACAAGGCGGTGACGCTTTTGCCCGATCCGCTTTCACCAACCAGGCAAACGCTTTCGCGGAAACGGATGCGCAAGGAGACGCCATCGATGACCCGCAAAGGGCGATCTTCAGCATCGAATTCGATCTTCAAATCGCGTATCTCCAAAAGCCATTTTTCATCGGCGGCGTCGGGCTTCGAGTCAGCTTGGGCGGAAAAGACTGCCTGGGCTTTAAGGGGATTCGTCATTCGTTGCGCCTGATTCGTCTGCCGCGTCTTACTGAATTGCCGGCCCGGTGAAAAGCTCCATTTGGAGACGCGCTGAACGGGGACGCACCTTGTCGATGAAACCTCCAAACTCCAAACCCGGCAGGGCGAAGCGTCCTCGCTGAGCCGGGGTCGTGCGCATAACGACGGCGGCTCGCCGAGACGGACTCGCCCTACCTGGGCAAAACGTCGGAACGCCGAATTTGGCGGGGCGGAGCGTCCTCGCTGAGCCGACTCGTGCTAAACTAAGACGCCGTTCCGTCTCCTTGCTTAAACCGTAATGTTTCCCGCACCGCTTCGATGAGTTCGTCAGGATGAAAGGGCTTCGGCAAACCTTTGGCTGCTCCGGCCCGTTCTGCCGCAACCAGCAGGTATTCGCGGGTTGTTGCACCTGAAACAACCAGGATCGGTATTTCAGGAAAGCTTCGAACAAACTGCATGGTTGCTTCAACACCATTCCTTCCTGGCATCACCATATCCAAAATGATGAGATCAATGGGTTGGTTGCAAAGCACCCTGAAACCTTCGTCGGCCGCTTCGACCGCGACAACGTCATAGCCAGCGTGGTCGAGAACATGCGAAATGGTCACTTGCATCTCGGCATCATCATCAACGACGAGAATGCGGGCTTGTTTGGCAAGATGATTTGCCATTCGAATTCGCTGTGCTTTCTGAGCCTTTGAAGGGCGCTTTAGCTGGTTCGGTTTTCGCGACCCGACGAGGCTGCGATTATCTTATTGAGGATACGGGTGAGCCTTGAGGAATCTTTCATTCTTGATAAGCCGGTTCGATGGTTCGCGTTCTGAGAATGGGGAGACATGGTGCAGAAAGGACTCAGTGACAGTATTCTCTGCAAGGGGCAACCAGGACTGAAAGTTTTGAAAAGGGTTCGGAGGGATGCGTTTCTTCAACGGAGTCGGCCCACTCTCGCCTCCTTGGCATCTCCTGCCCGAATCTCTTTCGGCAGGAGGGCGAATTAATCGATGTCCGCTTCGATCAAATTACTGGAGTCAGCCACCATTCTCTCCGCTTCCCTGCGAAGAATCACCAAATCCGCTCTTCGTTTCCAGTCCACTTGGTAGTGGGATCGGCTGCCCGTTGAGGATGGGGTCGCTAAATCGATCCATTGGCGGCTCATCGTGAGCCGCTCCAGGGCCTTCTCGACATTCCCCTTTCGATACTCCGCCATCGCCAGGAACAGCCACACTTCTGGCGACGCATTTTCGCCCCGTTGACGGGCAGCGGGCAACAAACTCTCAATCGCGGCGTCATACTTCCCGAGCCGGTAGCATAAGGCGCCGGCAATCTGTGGAGGCGTCTCGTTGATGGTTGCGCCCGCGACGGACGAATAGTGCTTGATAAAATCTTCGGACAACATGCTCGGCAACACACTGTGCAACCATGCAATTTCGTCATCCGCAACAGCAGCCTCAGAGAGTGAAATCCTTTTTAATGCTCTGACGCATTTCTCTTCTTCCCCTGCTGCAAGCCACAGGCGGGGCAGATAACAGAGGATCGTCTTGTTGGAAGCGCCCAGTTCAATCGCGCGAGTGAAGTCTATCGCCGCTTCGCGCCAATTCCCGAGTTCAGCATTTGCTTCTCCTCGGTTCATTCGCAAAGAGGCATTGTCGTGGCCCAATTCAAGGATTGCATTCAAGTGAAAACGCGTGGCGAAATGCCGCCCCTCATGTTCACAGAGCCGGGCCTGCGTAACGTGCCAGTCCAGGGCATGCGGTTCAATTCTCGACGCCGATCCGATTCGGGGCCATGCGGTCGAAGCAACTTGGGCAGACGGCGATACTTTGCCTCCCGGCTTCATTTGCACACCGGCCAGCGATTCGGCCCAGGTTTGAATTTCGCCGACCGTCCGATGGTCCTCCTCCAAATCCCAAATAAACTGGCCGCTGCTTCCAACGCTTAAAATGCCTGATCTATCAACAAGAAACTGTGCGCTCCGAACTTCGCCCGGATGCTTCAGCGGGGGGGTAACCGGTTCCCCTGTCGCAGCGTCCCAGATCCGCGCGGATCCATCCCGACTGGCGGTGACCACCCAACGTGCATCGGGACTGAACTGAGCCTGAAAAACATGCTTTTCGTGCTGAAGCGGAGCGGTTCGAGGCAGGGCCGAAGCGACATCCCATATCCGGGCAGTCGCATCCTCGCTGGCAGTGACCAGCAAAGCATCATCAGGACTAAAGGCGGCAAATACAACTCCATCACGGTGTTCCAGCGGGACACCCACCGGTTCGCCCGTGGTCACGCGCCAAAGGCGGGCGAATCTGCGTTTTATGGCCCAATCCGCGCAGCAGGTAACGAGGATTTCTTCATCGTTACTCAGAGTTGCGTAGGAAACATTGCAGGGATGTTCCAGAGATGGGCCAAGAAGTCTTCCAGTCGCAGTGTTCCAGCGGTAAACGTGGCGCCCGGCCCAGGCCACCAGAGTCGTTCCCGAAGAGGCGGCGATCCCCTTAACCGTTTCTGGATGGACTAAAGGCGGACCGAAGAGGGTATCCGTATTCAGGTCCCACACTTCGATCTTTTGGTTTGATAGAATCAGCGCCTTCGTTCCGGTTGTATCGATCTTCCACGTTTCGGAATTAGTCTTCCTTCGTGAAATGGGCGGATAAAGTCTGCCCGAACGGGTTTCGGCAAGGCGCACCATTGATCGCCCTTCATCCTCTTTGGTTTCAAGCAGCAAGTGGTCGCCGGTGCGATTCAAAACAACCCCGGTAACTTCAGCATCGGCCGCAATTCGAACAGTATCCTTTCGCTTAAGATCGTGGACTTCCACCGCCAGACCTTTGATCGATACACGACGGGTTCCGTCACTGCTAAAAGTCCCTTCAACAGCATTGGGAAGCCAGTTGAAGGCGGATAAGTTCCAGAGTCGCACTCCCTCATCACAGCTTGCCGTGGCGAGGAATTGTCCAGTGGGGTTGAAGGAAACGTCCGTGGCCTGTCCGGCCAACTCGAGAGGCGAACTCGCCCACTTTCCATGCAGGGTGTCCCATAGATAAACGCGCGAATCAAAGCAGGCAGTCGCCACGTATCTGCCGTCGGGACTGAATTCCAGAGCTGTCACTCCGCCCTCATGACTAAACGGGTGTGAAAGCGGAGCCCCTGATTTGACCTCCCAAAGTTGCGCGATATGATCGAATCCCGCGGTGGCGACGCTCTCTCCATCCGGACTGAATCGGGCAGAATAGACCCAGCTCTTATGCCAAATCCGTGGACCCGGCTCGCCAGTCGCTGCCTTCCAAATCCAGGCCGAGTGATCCTGACTGGAGGAGATGACTTTCTCACCGCCGGGGCAAAAGGAAACCCAGCGAATCTGGTCGCTATGTCCGCGAAACTTAACTATTGGCCTCATTGACGAAACTTCCCAAACGGTTGCGATGGAGCCCGCAGACGCCGTTACTATTTGTCTGCCGTCCGGGCTGAATTCAGCGCTATGCACTTCGAAGTCATGCTCAAGCGCTGGCAGTAATTCCGCACCGTCGGAAAGATGCCATCGCCGGGCGCAGTTGTCCGATCCAGTGGTCAAAAGTACGTTCCCGTCAGGACTGAAAGAAACCGAGCCCGCGCCCTTCCCTTTGCTGTGATAAATCAACGGTGCTGCTGGTTGACCGTCAGACACCCGCCACACTCGAATTGCCCCGGACATGTCCGCTGAAGCGAGCAGGGAGCCGTCGGGGCTGAACTGAACAAAGTTGGCCGACCCTTCGGTTGGCCAAAGCCGGGTTAGCTGCGGAATCTGATTTGCGATCGCGGCAATGCGGACACGGTGGGTCTGCGCTCGTGCGGCATCTTCCTGGTCCAGTCGGAGCGCCTCCGCGAGCCATGGCAGGGACGCAACGAGATTCCCTTCCCGCATTAACCGGGTGCCGTAAGTCACATAGGAATCCGCCCGTTGTCGTCGAGTTTCCACCTCCCTCCGATGATTGACCCGGAGCTGAAGGAAAACGCCTCCGATAACAGCAGTGACCAGAACGAGCGCCAGCGTTGTCTTCCAGGCGACCGCCCATCGCTTCTCTAGGATGCGCAGGCGACGGACCGATTCTCCGCCTTGAAACAGGGCCAAATCGTTCCGCAAATCTTCAGCCTGTTTATATCGATCCGCCGGTTTATTTTCGCAGGCGCGGCTGATGATTTCATTGAGTTCAGCCAGTTTATCGCGCTCGGGATGCTGCTCGAAGAGCGTGGGCAAGGAGGGATACTCCATCCGGTCCTTGCCCATGCCCATCTCGTAGAGCACTTTTCCGAGGCCGTAGATGTCGGCTTGCGGTGTTCCTGGCCCTTCGAGGGGAATAAACCCTTCGGTTCCCACATACGAGCGCGCCTCGGTGGCTTCAGCAACCAACCCAATGTCTGCTAATTTCGGGCTGCCACCGACGAAGATGATATTCGATGGCTTGACGTCGCGATGAACCAATCGATGCTTGTGAAGGTGGCTCAAGGCAGAAGCCAAAAGGAGACCAATCCGAACGGATTCATCAACCGACAGGCTGCCGCGGACGTTCAGCTCTGTCGCGATCGTCTTGGGAGTATAGGTGTCCGGCGAAACCTCCTGACCGCTTGCGCAATCGTCGGCCAGTTCCATGACGTAGTAGAAATATCCCGGCCCCTCCCCGACGTGTAAAACGTCAACCAATCCCTCATGCGAGCGGGAAACCGGTTCATAGGCCCGTATTCCCCGCAACTCGCGCTCGAACGGTTTTGCATCCGAAAAAGCCGCCCGGTAAAGAATCTTAACGGCCCGGTAGGTTCCCAGAACGCTTCGGGCGAGCCAGACCTCTCCGTAACTTCCCCGGCCGACACAGCGAATCAAGGTGTGGTCGGTAACTGCCGGTTTAACCTTTTCCCCGATGTCTTGAAATCCAGGTAAGTCCTTCATTGCTGATGGGAAAGATGCCCGGTTTGTAGCCGATCCTGTCTGTTATGTGCAAGCTGCGACTTCCCAGGTCGCTACAAACAGTTATGCTTCAACCGCGTTAATCCCGGAGCCGGATGCGAACGGTTCAACGGAAACAGCCGGGAGTGCGATAGTGGGCGGCATTAAAAACGAATTGTGCGGTTCGCTTTTTAGACAAGCGCTTACGAAGTCTCTTTACGAATTCAAAACATTCTTCCTCCAACCGGAAGTCCGGGATTCTCGCATTCCCATCCAGATTCCATTTCGGGCTGCACCGATGTTGAAAGATGCGACGTCCCTCAAAATCATGCTGGCAAAGCACTTTATCCAAACAATGAACGGGGGTGCTTGGCATCGCGTAGGGCTGATGGAGTTTGCGAAAGGCGAGATGAAACGTTTCTTTGTCGCCGTGGACGTGCTGATAGAAGAAATCGCTGTGTTCGTTATACCACATGGCCAAGGACAAGGCAGGCCAGCAGCGTTGCTTGTCCACAAGCACCTGACCGGTTTCAAACTCAGGCTCGTCGCGGTAAGGAACGCCGCATAATTTCCAAATCGACCGCTCCGGACCGAGCCGCCCCCGATCGGGCCAGAAAACTGCGCCGGTTTCTGCAAAAGGTTTTGTTTCGAATAGAAAGTCCGGATCCACAATCGGAATATTGTCCGCATCCAACAGAAGCACCTGCTCAAAAGGACTATGAAGAATGCTGTAGGCTTTGAGCTCCCATCCATTGAGAATCCGGCTGGGGCGCTTGGCGCGAACGGCCAGCGCATCTACACATTCCACGTCCATCTGCTCAAAGAACTGTCGCTGCACCTGGTCGAGTTCCGTCTCTCCCAAATACCAGACCTGGACGGGCAGGGTGCAGCCCAGATGGCGCAGCAGACTGATGCAGACCCATGCGCTCACAAAATAGGTGAGCCCGCCCGCGCAAATGACAATCCCCTGGCCTTCGAAACAGGAAGGATATGGAGGAATTCGTCGAATGAACTGTTCGCTGGCAAACCGCGCGGTTTCAGTCGTGAGTTTGTCTGGGGGAAAGGCGCCAATGATTGCACCCTCGCTGCGGGCAGCCTGTTCTGACCGCAGGTATTCCACTGTCCCGCCGTCAAAGTATCGCTCAATTCGTGATATGACCTCGCCGGCAGTGATCATGTCCATGCACCGGGGTAGATCGCCGCGCACATCGCGACAGAGGTCCTGGTCTCGAGTATCCTCGTCTCCGAGTGGGTGGGTTCGAGATCGCCAGCAGCCGCCTCGCGGGCAGCACGGCAATGCGCCATTGGAGTGGATAAACTGGTGATCTGGATACTCCTCCCAGTGGGCTGGCTCGCGTCCACCCGCAACCACCACGCACGGACGGCCAAAACCGCCGCCCTTCGTTTCAATGGCAGGGGCCAAATGCATGGCGAGCGTGATTGGACAGAGCACTCCCTGAGCGTGATACACCAGGCGAATGAGCTGGCGCAGGTCTGTCTTGCCGCGAAGATCGATCACGCCGCGCAGCGCCGGGTGGTAATCAAACCGGTTGCCTACCTGGACGAACTGGATTCTCCCTCGAAAATGTTCCACTACCCTTTGGAATCGTTCAGATGCCCACCACTTGATGGTGTAGTCAAACTTCCCTCCGGCGACGATGATCCAAAAGGGAGTATCCTCACCAGTGATTTCATGCACTTGAGACATCCACGATTTTTCCAACGGTGAAAGGTGAATATCGCCTCGAAATGCCGTGGGCCGAATCGAAACCCCTAAACGTTCCGACAGGAACTGCATGAAGCCGTGCAGGCAATGGTAGGGTAATTCATTGCTGGCATTAATAAGCGGGTAGCTGCACTCGATTCGCTCTCCTTCCTGATCCTGAAGCGCAGTAAGGTGCGGATTGTTCTCCCAAAGCGCGGGACAGCACGTGCGGACGTCGGTCAGAAACTGGTTCGGGTGGCATGCATGCAAGTCCCGCACTGCCGCCGTCAGCATCACCAAGTCCCCTGGCGAAAGGGAACACTCCAGAATTAACTTCCGCACGATGAAGGACGCAAATCAACCTCCCGAGGGGCTGGGGCTGGGACTGGGGCTGGGGCTGGGAAGAGGCAGTGTTGTGGTGCTGGAAGGAGCAGGATCGGTGTTCGTGGTGGGCTTTGGGCTTGGTTGCGGAGTCGTGCTCATGGAATGATTTGGTTGAGGTTTGGTTTTTGATTGGTCCGCCGACTCATTTTTCTCAAAGAGCGCCGGCTGAATCGGTAGAATCTTCTCTAAGCGCATAATCAGGGAGCGACGGATCTCGTTTGTCTTTCGCGATGTGATCAATGGGTTCTCTGTCATTGGTTGCCGTGTAATGTGGGTTAAGAGACGTGATCATCTAGAGGTCTCGGCCGGTTTCCGCGGCTCGCCTTTCCAGGGCGACGAGTTCGCGTTTCAGCAGCAGCGTAACCCGGTGCTTTATCAAATAAACCTGGGCAGGGTTGATCTTGAGTGTTTTGGCGACCTGCGTGACGGGGAGCCGCTTCAATACGAACAGTTCAAACGCCTGAAACTGTTTTGGGCGCACCTTTGATTTTAATCTCTTCACGGCAACATCAAGCAGGTTGCGCTGCCATTCAGCATTCCAGATATCGTCCAGGCGGCTGCCGGCAGCCAGGTCCGGTATCCTTTCTACCGTAGAGGTCCGCTCGGATCGTTTCGTGTCCTTATGGAGTGAATCGTAAGCTGGAGATCGCTTTCGAAACCGGTCGATGATTCGCCAGCGCGTCAGGTTAAGTAACCAACTCTTGAAGGAGCCTTTCGCAGGATCGTAGCAAAAATCGGGCATTTTCCGACAGACGCTCAAGATGGTTTCCTGAACCACATCCTGAGCCTCCGACTGGGAAAGTCCCGCTTTCAGCGAGACATCGAAAATCAGCTTCCAGTACGTATCGAAAAACTCCCGCCAACTCTCGTGGTCGTCCAAATCCCGCACGCGCCGGAGAAGACTGGCACGTGTCGATCGTGGGTCTGTTGCCAATTCAGCCATAGTTTTACTAAGAGGATACGGACGCACCTTCGCAATTCTTTCAAAAGTTCTGCTAACCGGGAACAATAGTGCCTGGGCGGCAAAGTACCAATCGCTTGTCACTCACAGTGAAGAGCGACTCTTAAACCAGTCAAACTTCTTCTGGATCAGTCTGTTTTGTCAGTTGCATGGCGAATCGGCATTATTTCGCATTGAGGCAGCCGCGCTCACGGTGGAGGAGCCCGAATCTCCGGTGCTGGCTCTGGAGATGTTCCCGGGAGGCGAAGCGCGCATACGGATTACCGGCTCGCCGGGCGGTCTGTTTCTGCTGGAATTGCAGGTTCCCAGCGAACTCTCGTTCGCGCCAGCACGGCTACTTGACAAGCCGAAAGTGGCCTTTCCAATCCACGCGATAGGCCTGACAATGGGTCAGCAGCGTGCAATCCAAATCTCGAGAGTGATCTTCCAAAGCGTGGCGTTCCACCAGCCCGGTTTCATTGTCGCTGTAGTAACCGAGCAGGCGCGGATCATCCCGGAGCGGGAGTATCCGCTCGCGCGCGACGTTTTCCATGCGGCGGATGTTTCTATCGTCCCACATGTCCCACCAGGGCGCGCCCGCGGCCGAGCCGATGTGCAGAACGGGCGTCAGTCAAAGTTTTTGCTCGCGTGATTTGCGCAAGGTTTCGAAATCGCACCAGCCGGCGCCGGTTGTGAAACCCCAGGACCTGAGCCGCAGGAGGTTGGTGTCAGCCCAGGCGATGGAAGAGGGGTGGTTTTGCCAGGCCGCATAGCTCGGGTTTTCGGGGTCCCAGGCCTCGCGGGAGACGCCTTGATGGAGGCAGCAGACGCCGAGAGAAAAGAACTTCCGTCCGTCGGGACCGACCAGCCACCAACCGGATTCATCTTTGCGAGTCGCGAACGGGGGCGGTGGATTGTCAGCAGCGGGGGAGTTGCTGGCCGCGAATCCGCACTCATGATTGGGGATGGTAGCATCCCGTGCCTGGGCGGGAAAACCAATCAAGAAGGCCAGGGGCAGAAGCAAAGTGAAGGTGTTTCGTACGATTCGCATCACGCCAGCCTCATTCCAAGTGCAGCATGCCCTGTCATGCCCGGATTCTGATTGCTTTCTTTCAAAAGTAAAAGTCGCTATTAGCGGTAGAGGCCATGAATCTGTCGATCCAGCAGATTGGGAAGGGATGCGTGATTGGGGTTCGCATCCAGTGTCTTGTCATCACGGTGCTCACGCTTATTGGCATTCGTTATCGCCTTTAGGTCTGCCGAGGCGCTGCCCAAACTCGCTGCCGACGGGCATCTTCCAGCAGTCAGGATGTTTGCTATTCAACCAAGGTTTTCCGCTCATGTTGCAACCAATATCATCTGTTTCCTAGCCGATGATTAGGAATCTGGTTCCTCGCTACTTTCGGTGGCTGATGAGGGGAGGGTAGAGCGAGGTTGCCGGCGACGAAATGGAGCATCGCTCTGTGAGCGCCTATCCCTTGAGTTGCTTTTTGCAGCCGGCTTTTTATCGTCGTGCGCGCAACGAACCTGGTAACCATCGCGGAAATGCGTTCGTTGCATTTGGCTGTGACGAAATATTTGCACGTCTTCAATATTGGCATTCAGAATTTGCTCGTTTACCGGGTGAACTTCCTGTTTCGCAGCCTCTTCGCTCTCATTCCGCTTTTGGCCACCATCTCACTTTGGCGGGCTGTCTATGCGGGAGAGCCTTCGACGATCGCCGGCTATTCGCTGGCCGAAATGATTTCGTATTACCTGGCGGTAACGATTGTGGATGCCTTGACAGCGGTGAACGAGGACGACTGGCAAATCGCCGCTGACATTAAAGACGGCCGCATGTCGCAATTCCTGCTGAAGCCCATGGATTATCTGGGTTTCAGCCTCATCCTGTTTTGGGCCGGACGCCTCATCTACACCGTGGTCGCGTTTCTGCCCGTGACCATCTTCATTTTCTTTTGGCGCGAATACTTCATTGTGCCGGGCGATTGGGTGACGGTGGGCTGGCTGGCATTGTCGCTGGTCATGACCGGCCTGTTGCAGTTTTTCATTTCCTACACGATGGCTTTACTGGCTTTCTGGGTGTTGGAGGTCTCGACGTTCATTTTTATCCTGTTCGCTTTTGAATACATTGCGGGCGGACATTTATTTCCCGTGGACATCCTGCCGCCGGCTCTGGCGCAGGCGCTCCATCTCACACCTTTTCCCTACCAGATGTTTTTCCCGGTCCAGGTTTATCTGGGCCGGGTCACGGGGCAGGCGCTTTATCAGGGTCTGGCGATCCAGGCAGCGTGGGTGCTCGCCAGTTATTTGCTGGCGCGATTTATGTGGAATCGTGGCATTCGTCACTATGGTGCCGTGGGAGGATGAAAATGGCCGGGCGCGAAATCAGGCAGAACCGAAATCTCGGCGATTCTTCAGGCGGCGCGCGTCCCTTGACCTGGCGGCGGTATCTCGGCATTTATGGCGCGCTCTGGCGCAATTCTGTCGTGCGCGAAATGACGTTTCGCGCCAATTTCCTTCTCTGGATTGTGGTCGAGCTGATCTGGTTCGGCCTCCAATTGAGCTTCATTGTGGTCATCTATCAGCACACCGAATCCATCGGAACCTGGACGAAATGGGAGGTGGTGATGCTGATCGGGGCGAGCCACTTCATTCAGGAGATTTTCCAGGCGTTTTTTCTGAACAACTGCACGCAGATATCGGAGCATATTCGCACCGGGCGGCTCGACTTCATGCTGCTCCTTCCGGTCAACACCCGTTTTATTGTGTCGTTGCGCACGGTGGACCTGGGCAGTTTCGTGAACGCCACATTCGCGCTGCTCGTGATTGCTTATGCCGCCCGGCAGCTCGATTTGTCGCCCGGCGCGATGCAAATAACAGGCTTCGCCGTCCTGGCGCTGTCCGGTGTTTTGATTCATTATTCGCTGATGTTTCTGCTGGCCAGCACCAGTTTCTGGACGGTGCGGGCACAGGGCATCGTCTGGGGTTACTACAGCCTGTTTCATATCACCCGCATGCCGGACGTGATTTTTCGCGGCTTCTTCAAGGTCTTTTTCACCTTTGCCGTTCCCATGTTGCTCGTGGCGAATGTGCCTGTGAAATTGCTGGCGGAGAAACTGGGCTCTCCCATGGAAATGCTCTTGCTCCTGGGCATGACCGCCGCCTGCCTGGCCTTGTCAGAAATCGGATGGCGCTTTGCCATCAAATATTACACCAGCGCGAGCTCGTAGAATTTTGGGCTTTCTCGATTCCCGGGCGGCGTTTAGCGTAAGCCGCAGTCCATATGCGCAACCGAATCCTGATTGCCGCTTCCCTCCTCGGCACCGCCCTGTCTCTCGATGCTGAAAACTGGCCGCGCTTTCGCGGCCCGAGCGGCCAGGGCATCTCCACTGAAACAAACCTGCCGCTGCACTGGAGCGCCGAGTCGAACGTTGTCTGGAAAACACCCGTCCCGGGCGAAGGCTGGTCCTCGCCCATCGTCTTCGGCGAGCGGGTCTTCGTCGCGAGCGCGACAGACGCCGGGAGTGTTTGCCGCGTTGTTTGCCTGGATCGGCGTTCGGGAACGATTTCATGGAACAAGGAACTATTCACTCAGGTGCCCTTGCGCAAGGAACGCAAGAACTCCTATGCCACGCCCACGCCCGTCACGGATGGCGAGCGGGTTTACGCAGTTTTTGGCGATGGAAGTTTTGCGGCGCTCACCATGGATGGGCGCCTGGAATGGACCAACCGCGACCATAAATTCTACAGCCAACATGGACTGGGCGCTTCCCCGATTCTGTATCGTGACTTGCTGATCATGCCGTTTGACGGCAGCAGTTCCGGCGAAGACAAAAAAGTCGGGTGGCAGATTCCCTGGGACCAGGCTGTGATTGTCGCTTTGGACAAAGATAACGGCAAAGTCCGTTGGAAAGCCCGGCGCGGCCTTTCCCGGATCGCGCACGTCACCCCAAACGTTTTCCAGCTCGATGGCCGGGACCAGCTTGTCAGCGCTGCGGGCGACGTGATCCAGGGTTTTGACCTGCAAAACGGCGAACTGCTTTGGACGGTTCGAAGCGAAGGCGAGGGCGTCGTCCCTTCCGTAGTGATCGGCGATGATCTGGTTTTTGCCGCGTCGGGTTTTCCCCTGAAGGTCATGCGCGCCACCCGGCCAGCCAGCAAAGGCGGCGAAGCCGAGATCGTATGGGAACAGAACAAAGGTGTGCCGAGCCAATCCTCTTTCATTTATCTGAAGCAGCATATTTTCGCGATCACCGAAGGCGGGGTCGCCACCTGCTACCGCGCGGATAACGGCGAGGTAGTCTGGCAGGAACGCGTTGGAGGAAATCACTCCGCGTCGCCCGTTTCCGGAGCGGGCAGGATTTACTTTCTTTCCGAGGAAGGGGAATCCGTGGTCATCGAGGCGAAGGCGGAATTCAAGATTCTGGCGCGGAACAACATTGGCGAACGCTGCCAGGCTTCGATGGCGATTTCCCAGGGCAACGTTTTCATTCGGTCGGAGAACAGTCTCTTCTGCATTGGCACATCTGCCGAGTGACACCCGAGCCGCAGCCCGCCTTGCCGGCAACGATGAAGCGCCGGGGTTCTTTCGCGAGAATGGGTTCAGCAACGAGCTTCAGCATGTTTACCGAAGAACCCCGTTTCTCATCCCAAATATCTTCAGCGCCGCGCCGAACTGGATCGCCGAAATGATTGAGCGGAGCCGTTGCGCGCTGATGGTCCTTTGTTAGTGTGGTGTGAAGGCGGCACGGCGTCGCCAGGTCGAGGTTGTTATGGATAGCTGCAATATCTACACGGGATTGAAAAGGATTGGCCAATCAGCGCTGCGCCTTGTTTTGCCGGCAATGGTGGGATGCGTTTTTGCCGGATCATGGGTGGAGCTGTCCGCCGCTCCGGCGGCAGACCCGTGGGCCAAGGCGCGCCAGCGAATGGTGGAAGAACAGATCAAGGAACGCGGCGTTACCAATCAAGCCGTCCTCAAGGCCCTGAGCCAGGTGCCGCGCCATAAGTTTGTGAGCTCGTCCTCCGAGGCGATGGCGTATTCGGACCATCCTTTGCCGATCGGCTACGGCCAAACGATCAGCCAGCCCTACATTGTGGCGTTGATGACCGATTTGCTGAACCTGAAGCCCGGCGAAAAAGCTCTGGAGATTGGCACCGGCAGCGGCTATCAGGCGGCCGTTCTGGCGGAAATGACGACCAATGTTTACACCATCGAGATTGTCAAGCCGCTGGCGGAAGCTGCGGAAAAGCGGCTCGTCGAAGCCGGGTTGAGCGCGGAGCAAATACGGCATGCCGACGGATACTATGGCTGGAAAGAACAGGCGCCGTTTGATGCCATCATTGTCACGGCGGCGTCCGACCATGTTCCGCCGCCGCTTTTGGAGCAACTGAAGCCGGGCGGCCGGATGGTCATTCCCATCGGCCCCGTGCATGCCACGCAACGGCTGGTGGTGGTGGAAAAGGACGATAAAGGCAAAGTGAGCACGCGGAGCATTCTGCCGGTTCGCTTTGTCCCTTTCACCGGTGGGCCCCGTTCAGGAAAGGATTGATCGGCCGGCTGCGGGGCATCAGGGTGCGGCGGTGAACCGGTCGCGGATTGCTCCCGCCCTCTTCTGCATTTCGTCGGCTCTGCTTGGCTACGAGTTGCTGCTGATGCGGCTGCTTTCGCTGGCGGAATGGGGTCACTTTGCCGGGTTCATCATATCCATCGCCATGCTCGGTCTGGCCGCCTCGGGCCTTTTCCTCCACTTCTATCGGGATCGCATCATTGCCCGAACCGCCTGGTTTTTTGCGGGCAGCGCCGCCATGTTTGCCATCACCGGTCCGCTCGCTTTTGCAATCGTGCAGCGCCTGCAGTTTACACCGTTCCTGCTGACCTGGTCGCCCCAGGAGTACTGGCTGCTGGTTGCACGGGTCGTCCTGTTCTTCGTGCCGTTGTTCTTCAGCGGCGTGGCGGTCGGAAGCTTTTTCGTGGCCCGTGCCTTGCCCGCGCCGCGCCTTTACTTCTGGAACATGCTCGGTTCGGCCGCGCCCTGCCTTCTGTTGCCGGCCGGCTTGACGGCATTTGCGCCGGTAAAGCTGCTCGTGCCCATTGCGGCGCTGGGAATGATCGCCGCGCTGGTCGTTTTAAGATCGCGGTGGGTCGTGGCCGCCGGAACGCTGGCCGCAATCGCCCTTTGCGCGGCTGTGGCCAGGGTGCCGTTCCACTATTCGCCCTACAAGGACCTTTCCAGGACGCTGAATCTGCCGGAAGCCCGCGTCATGGAAACGCGGCATTCGGCTTTAGGGATCGTGCAATCGGTCGAGTCGCCCTCTACCCGCTATCTACCCGGATTGTCTCTGAACTTCATGGAAATGCTTCCATCCTCGAAGGCGATTTTCGTGGACGGCTCAGGCATGGAAATGGTCTTTGACGCGGGAGCGGCGTTGGAAAATCCGGCGTTCCTTAAAATGGCGCCCGAGGCCTTTGCCTACCGGCTCCATCAAAGCCCGGAAGTCCTCCTGATCGAGACTCCGCCCGTCGAACTCCTCCGGGCATTGGCGCACGAAGCCGGGCGTGTGGTGGTCGTGGACCCTATCGCAGAGCGCGTCCGGATGCGGGATCGTATTGGGAGGGGCTACGGGGAGCCGCCCTCTGGATTGAACCGGGTCGAGGTGATCATTGGCGAGCCGCGGCACTTTTTGAGGCGGTCCTCCGCAAACTATTCTCTGGTTTTTCTGCCTTTGCTCGGCAGCCATGCCGCATCCACGGCCGGGGCCGCCTCGCTTGATCCCGCATATGCGTTTACGGTCGAGTCCCTGTCCCTGGTGATGGATCGGCTCCACACCAACGGCCATCTCGTTATGACCACATGGGTCGAAAATCCACCGCGCGCAGGAGTGCGTTTGGCGGCGCTGATCCTCGAAGTTCTGCGCGCAACCGGAAAAGCCGCGCCTGAACAGCATTTGCTGGCGATTCGAAGCTGGTCCACGCTCACTTTTTTCGTGAGCGCTGCGCCCGTCACGCAGGCAGAGATCGCCAGGCTCCGGGAGTTTGCTTCCGAGAACTCATTCGATCTTGTCTGCTATCCGGGCATCCGCCCGGACGAGGCCAACCGGATCAATTTGATTCCCGACGCCCCTTATTTTTCCGCGATTCAACACCTGCTCGGAGCCGAGCGGGAGCGTTATTACGCCCGGTCGCTTTTTGCGGTGAAGCCGCCACGGGACGACAAACCGTTTTTCGGTCATTACTTTCGCTGGGAAGCGCTTCCTTCGCTTGTGGCAGCCACCGGCGGGGATTGGGTGCCTTATGTGGAGTGGGGTTATCTGCTGCAAACAGCATCGCTGGTCGTGGCTGCGATCCTGGGAATTGTCCTCCTGCTGGTGCCGTGCGCGCTGACGCGAACGCGGCCGGGACTTTCCAACCTGGTTTTATTTTTCGCGTTGGGAGTGGCCTACATGTTTGTCGAGCTTTGGGCCATTTATAAAATGACTTTCCTCTTGTCGTCTCCTACGTATGCCGCCGCGCTCGTCCTGACGGCCATGCTGGCATCTTCCGGAGCCGGCGCGTTGTTGTTGAATCGCAACGCCCATTCGGCCTGGGCGACAATTCCCTTGTTGCTCTGCGCGGTGCTGGTCTTGGCGGCCGCCAGTTTTCGGATTCTGCAGGAGGCGGTCTATCCCGAACCGCTGGCAGTCCGCTTCCTGGTGGGAGGGTTGTGGATCGCGCTTCCGGCGTTTCTCATGGGCTTTCCCTTCCCTTTCGCATTGGGTCGGTTGCGCCGCCAGGCTGAGATCCCGTGGGCCTTGGCACTGAATGGATTTGGCTCCGTCCTGGGGAGTCTGGGGGCCACTCTGGTAGCCGTCCATTTCGGGTTAAGTATTCTCGCGCTGGCCGCCATTGCCGCTTATGCGGCTGTCGCGGTTATCTTGTTTCGCCAATACCACGTTTCCGATCAGCGTTCGTAGCGGATTTTGGGCGTAGATTCCCGCAAGTCGCCCAGCGCCCGTGCAGATTGCAGCGGGTAAGCGCGTCGAATTGTCTTGCGATTCCAACGCGGCTAATGAGATAAAAATAGCACTCCGTCTAAGGCATTGTTGGAGTCTCCACAATCCCAGCACTGACCTTGTCGTGTCGTTATGCG
>CAZCUL010000547.1:0-3871 GCA_964501475.1 uncultured Verrucomicrobiota bacterium
TTCTGGAACAACCCCGAGGATGTCATCTACGACAACCTATAAGCGGGGCGATGTCGTTCTTGTTCCCTTTCCCTTCACCGACCTGAGCAACGCGAAGCAGCGGCCCGCGCTGGTCGTGTCGGCGGATGCCTTCAATACCAGCCGTGATGACGTGCTTGTGGCGGCGATTACGTCACAAATTCCCGCGCAGCTCGCCGCGGACGAATTCATGATTCCAGCGGGCGAACTGGCCGCCTGCGGCCTGCCCAAGCCGCGGTCCATTCTCAGATTAGGCAAACTCGTGGCTTTGCATCGGCAACTCGTCGTCAAGCGCGTGGGCGCTTTGCCAGTTGATACGCTCACGAAGGTCATGGCGCAGTTGCGGCAGCTATTGTGAGATTGGCTCCGCTTGCGAACCACGATCAACGAGCCAGATTCCCATCGCACGTGGAACTGTGGCATCAGACTTGAACTACAATTCAACGCCAACTGCAATGCCGTCCGTGGAGATTTACACCGACGGCGGATGCGAACCCAATCCCGGGCCGGGTGGTTATGGCGTGGTGTTGTTGCATCCCAGGAAACGCGCCGAAGCCAGCGGCGGCTTTCGTTTGACCACCAATAACCGGATGGAAATCTTTGCCGCCATTGCGGGCCTCGAAATGTTGAAACAGCCCTGCAAGGTCACGATTTACAGCGATTCCAAGTATGTGGTGGATGCCATGATGGCGGGCTGGGTGGCGGCGTGGAAACGGAAGGGCTGGTGGCGCACCAGGACCGAACGCCCGGAAAACGTGGATTTGTGGCAGCGACTGGATGCGTTGTGCCAGACGCATCAGGTGGAATTTCGCTGGGTACGCGGCCACGCGGGTCACCTGGAAAACGAGCGCTGCGATCGACTTGCGATGGCAGCTTTGCGCCAGCCCAATCTCCCGGCGGACGAAGGTTACGAAAACGAGCCCGAAACCGATGGCGTTCGCCCCGACATGCAGGAAGGCGAGCCCTGTTGCAAGTGTTCAACGCCCGTCATCAAACAGAAGCCGAGCAAGAAGCCGAAGGGCGACTACTATTTCGAGTTCTACCTCTACTGCCCGCAATGCAAAACGACGTATCAGGTTGAATCCGCCAAACGGTTGGTTGAGCAGCCGCCGTCGCTGCTTTAAATTCCGCCCCCGTTCACAAAGCATTCCGGCCTTCGGCGAAACCGGCCCGAACCCGTGCACTCACCCGACTTCCGGAACGCCCAAGTCCCGCAGGTAATGGAACGTGGAATCGTAAAACGCAGGGGACCGAGTTGGGTCGTGAGCCTCGCCGGGCGGGACGAAGATGACCATCCCTTGCCGGGCGCGCGTCAGCAGCACGCGGTAGGCGTTGCGCAGGTAAACGCGGTTGTCGGTATTGGCGATGTTGCACCAGCGGTCGCCGCGGAAGTCGTGATAATTCCAGCCCGAACCCGAGTCGTCGGGCTACTTGCCATCAAAGACTAATCCGGCTTTACTCTGATGCGTATCAATTGAGTGGACTGGCAGATAATTGGGAATACGATTGTGCTTTGTTCCCGGAAAATTCTGATTTGTGCACAAATGCACCGACGAGTCGAACGCCGGCACAACAAGCCATGCCACGCGCCGTAACGCAGGAGCGCATACGCCCTCCTTTTCAAGAATTGAAACAAAGAAGCCATTTAAAACAATGAAAACTTCCATCATTCTTCTCACTCTCGCCGCTCTTCACTGCCCGAGCTTCGCCGCTGAGGTCACGGGCACTTGGAAATCCGAGTTCGATTCTCAAATCGGCCGACAGAAATACACCTATACGTTAAAGCAGGAAGGCTCGAAACTCACCGGGAAGGCAAGTTCTGAAATCGGCGATCAAAAGCGCGAAGCCGAATTGACCGAAGGCAAGCTCGACGGCGACAAGATTTCCTTCGTTGAAATGCTGAACTTCCAGGGAAATGACCTTCGCATCAGCTACAACGGCACGGTTTCCAACGACGAAATGAAACTCACGCGCGAGGTTGGAACCTTCGCGAAAGAAGAGATCGTTGCCAAACGTGAAGGTGCTTCCGCTCAACAACCCTCGGTTGCAGCAAGCGAGGAGCGGCGGCCACGTGGACGTCGCGGTTTCGGGGGACCTATCGTTCTTGGTCCGGATGACAAACCAGCCTTCGACAACCCGCCTGAGGGATTTGACAAAGCGCGGGAAGGAATTGAGCACGGAAAGCTCGAGATGGTGGAGTATGATTCGAAAACGGTCGGCAATAAACGCAAGGCGCTCATCTACACGCCACCCGGCCATTCCGCCGATAAAAAATTTCCAGTGCTTTACCTTCTGCACGGAATCGGAGGCGACGAAGAGGAATGGCGCAGGGGCGGGCATCCCGAGATCATCCTGGACAATCTGATCAGCGAGAACAAAGCCTTTCCCATGATCGTCGTTATGCCCAATGGCCGCGCGCAACCGAACGACCGCGCTGAGGGCGACGTGTTTCGCTCCGCACCCGCCTTCGCGGCCTTCGAGCAGGACCTGCTCAAGGATCTGATTCCTTTCATTGAAGCGAATTATTCAGTGAAAGCCGATCTCGAGCACCGCGCGCTCGCAGGCCTCTCGATGGGCGGCGGCCAGTCTCTGAACTTTGGATTGGGTAACCTCGATAAATTCGGCTGGGTCGGCGGCTTCTCATCCGCGCCGAACACAAAGCCCGCGGGCGAACTCGTCCCTGACCCCGAGGGGGCGAAAGGACTGAAACTGCTCTTTCTCTCGTGCGGCAACAAGGATGGCTTGATCCGCGTCAGCCAGGGTGTCCACTCCCACCTGAAAGAGAAGAATGTACCGCACATCTGGCATGTGGATGAACACGCGCACGACTTTCAGCACTGGAGAAAGGCGCTCTTCCATTTCACTCAATTGATTTTTAAACCAACCACCAGGTAACATTCCCGCGAACCGCCCACTGGACACACTCACATTTAGTTCCTCTCTCAAAAAACGATGAAAACCGTACGCTATTCGGCAGCCGCAACTCTGGCCGCCTCTCTGTCTGTATTCACAGCTTCGGCCGCAGATCAGGACCTGGCCGCCAGGAAGGATCTGCCGCCGCTGTCCTACACGAATGCGTCCGCGAAGATTCCGAACTACCCCGCGGGAAAGCGCTGGGGCACGCTGGCCGAACCCTTCGACAAGATGCAACTGCCGCTTTCGCCCGAAGATTCGGCCAAGCGCATCGTCACGCGTCCCGGCTTCGAGGCGAAACTCTGGGCCGCCGAACCACAGATCTTTAAGCCAGTCTGTATGGCGTTCGATGAACGTGGGCGCTTATGGATCGCCGAAACGCTGGATTATCCCAATGAACAGCAGGCCGAAGGGGAAGGCCGGGACCGCATCACAATTTGCGAAGATACCGATGGCGACGGGCGCGGCGACAAGTTCACCCTCTTCGCGGAAAAGCTGACGATTCCCACCGGCATGGTGTTCGCGAATGGCGGACTGATCGTCAAGCACGCGGGCGAGATGCTCTTGCTCAAGGACACGAATGGCGACGACAAAGCCGACGAGCGCAAGGTGCTCTTCACTGGTTGGAGTATGCGGGACACGCACGCAACGGCGAGCAACCTCCGCTACGGCTTCGACGGCTGGATTTGGGGAACAGTCGGCTATTCGGGTTTCAATGGCACAGTGGGAGGAAAAGAGATGCGCTTCGGACAAGGCGTGTTTCGTTTCAAGCCGGACGGCTCGGCGCTTGAGTTCGTTAAATCGAGCAACAACAACACCTGGGGACTGGGCTTGAGCGAAGACAACATCGTGTTCGGCTCGACCGCGAACGGCAACGCCAGCTTCTACATGCCAATTCCGAATCGGTATTACGAAGCGGTGCGCGGCTGGAGTGCGAGCC
>CAZCUL010000548.1:0-6426 GCA_964501475.1 uncultured Verrucomicrobiota bacterium
TCAAGCCGCGGCGGAGAAAGTTTCGCATATCTTCAGCGGATTTTGCCACCATGACGCCGCCACTTTCCGCTACAGGTTTAAAATGATCGAAGTGAATATGTCGCGCATAGCCCATGCAGTAGGGCATACTCGTGCCGGGCGGATCAAATTCCAGATTAATTACTGGCTTGTCCAGCATCATGAATTCGAGTGTAACAGTTGATGCCGCGTTGATACTCATGGCTGCATGCCGAATCATGCTGGTGTAGATCGTTAGATCTTCATACAAAGGCGTATACCACTTTTCGTCCCAGAGGACCTTCGGGAAGACGACATCCTCATTCGTTTCTGCCGCCATGGCCTTGAGTTCCGGGCTTGTTCCCTTAACGTAGTTGCGAACGACCAACTGCGGCTTGACCGGCAATTTCAGTTCCTTCAAGAGCCGGAGAACCAGCCGAACGTGGCGATATTCTTCATAAAAATGCCGGTCAATCCCGGTGGTATAGAGTATAAAGGGGCGGGCTGGATCGATGCCTAACTGATGGCAAAGCTCCTCGCGCGACAGACAAAACTCGGGTTTGAGGTGAAAATCGAACTGCGGTGTCCCTGTGACGAAGACGTGTTCGGGTTGGATCCTGGGATAGGTCTTCAGCAGTTCATTTCGCATGTAATCATGCCAGACCAAATAATAGTCGTAGGGAACGAAAATGCGGCTTCGGGACGTCAGGTTGTCCCAAGAGAAAATGAAACCGACGGTTGGGATTCCCATCGCTTTTGCCACCCTGAGAGGCAATTCGCCAGCCATCCCATGGATATGCGAACAGTTGAATACCAAGTCTGGCTTGATTGCAGTAAAGAGCTCGTCGAACTGGCGCGTACTGCGCAACCGCAGGGCTAGGGTCTGCTCAAGGCAGGTGAGGTTATCCAGGACTGGTTCGTGCGCGAGTATCCGGGCACTCGATTTGACCAGAGCGCGCTGGACTCTTTTGCCTTCCTCGGCAGCCTTTCGATCCCGTAATTCCGAATTGTTCTGGGCTACTCTGCTCCACAGCCAACGGTCGTGAGCATTCTCCAGGAGCACGCGCAAGTAGGACACGGCCGGATGTTGTGGGTATTGTTCCAGCGCGAAAATGTTCTCGGCATAAGGCTGGAAACGTCTTGTGAACCGTTCGTCATTGACTACCGAGAGCAGCGTCACTCGGGCCCTCCGGCTTAGCTCCGGCAGTGTATCTGAATAAAGGAAGTTGCGGACAGCCTCCCCACGAGGTACCACCAAGACAATATGAGGACGCTCAAGCGCTCGCGGAGACAAATTGTTCTGCACCGTCACCGGTGTTAAACTTTCCGCAATTGGACTCATGCCAGGTGCTCCGGGAATCAAGCTACACGGCGGAGCTTCGCGATGATTGGCTCTTCGCTGGAGTAAACGCGTTTGACCCCGTCGCCCATGGCCGTTCCGATAGCCCGAACGTCGCGCACCAGCCGGTTAAACCCCGTAGGTTCGACCGACGCCGCCTGGTCGCTACCCCACATGGCCCGGTCCAGAGTGATGTGACGCTCGATCATACAAGCGCCCAGCGTCGCAGCAGCCACGCTGGTAGACAAGCCGACTTCATGCCCTGAATAGCCTACAAGTACGTTGTACCGTTCACGCAGCGTCGGAATGGCCTTAAGATTCAGCTCTTCCAGTTTCGACGGATAAGTGCTGGTCGTGTGCATCAATATCAGGTCGTCCGTACCCAACACCTCAACCGCGTGATCAATTTGCGCGAGCGTGCTCATGCCAGTGGAGAGAATAATCGGCCGCTCTGTCCGGCGATGATGGCGGAGCAGATTGTCGTCCGTCAAACAGGCCGAGGCGATTTTGTAGCAAGGTGGATCAAACTGCTCGATGAAATCCACCGAAGCCTCATCCCAACATGATGCGAACCAAATGACTTTGTGCAGGCGACAATAACCGTCTATGACACGATATTGTTCGTAGCCGAATTCCAAACCGCGCTTGAGATCGCCGTTGGTTTTTCCAAAAGGGCTTTCTCGCGGTCGCGCCAGTTCTTCCGGAGAGTACACGACATCCACCGTCCGTTTCTGAAACTTGACTGCGTCGGCCCCGGCCAGAATTGCAGCCGAAATCAATTTGCGCGTAATATCGAGATCGCCATTGTGGTTGATACCGATCTCGGCCACGATGACGCAGGGCTCTCCGTCGCCAATCCAACGATTACCAATTTTAACCTTTTTCATCGCTTTACAATTGATGTTGATAAGTCCAGGTGTTTGAGCTGAGTTGTTGCCTTTCAAGCTTCGGCAATGCTACGACGGTCCTGTAACATTATTTGACAGTATCCCGAAAGCAGCACTCGGGTAGGATCCATCCTCAAGCACTATCTATGAACCGCGTTTAGCCTCCAAAATCCATTCTGCGACTTCACGCACAGCGCCAAAACCGCCGCGACGGGTCGTGGTGAGTCGAGCCAACGGACCCAACGTCGGCCACGCATCTGCCACCACGATCGGGACACCAACCCACCGCAGGCATTCCAGATCGTTTACATCGTTTCCGACGTAAGCTACACTGGCAGGTCCCAAGTTTCGTTTGCCAACAGCGGCCCGCAAAGAAGCTAGTTTGTCTGAACTTCCCTGATGGCATTCAAGTCCTAATTTTCTGCATCGTGCCGCGACTACGGGATTCGCTTCTGTCGAAATTACGATCACTTCCAGGCCGTAATCTTTCAGACGAGCCAGTCCCCACCCGTCGCCACGATTACACCAGACCGATTCGGTTCCTTCTTGATCGACCGAAACCCGATTATCAGTCATTACTCCGTCGAAATCGAGCACGAGCAACTGAATGTCCGCCAATATGGAAATGTTTCGTGCTACTGGCCGCAGCAAAAGCAGCTTTTCGATCAATTCAAAGTCCGAGAGTCTATCGATCTGAAAAGAATCCAGACGCGACATTTGCCATGTGGCGATCCTGCCGCCGAGCCGGCTTTGAAAGCTCCGCAAAATCCACGGCTTGAAGACATAAATGGAACCGTTTTCCTCCACTGTTTGGGCATCCAGCTCCTGCCGCCGGGGACGCCGGGTGGGATCGTAATTCATCGCAGAAACGGCTTTCTTTGTCAGACGCCAGGCAAAACCCTCGATAGGAGACGCGGAAAACAGTGAATCTGCCTTCTCCCGATCAAATGCTTCAATGGCGCTCCGAATATCCCCTGGTGCGCGCAATGGTGAGGTGGCTTGAAGAAAGACGACGATCTCCGGTTCATAATGCTCTTTCTCACGCAGATGATCGAGGACATGGAGCAGCGCCGACTCGGAACTAGCCTCGTCACCACTGATTTCGTGTGGGCGATCCACCACTTCAACGCCCCATTCTTCCGCTACGCTCGCAATCTGCGGATCGTCCGTTGATACAACGATTCGTGTTACTGCCGCTGTCTGTTTAAGCTGCTCAATCGAGTGCGCGATAAGCGGCCTGCCACCAAGCAGCCGGATGTTTTTTCCAGGAACTCCTTTTGAACCCCCACGAGCGGGGATAATACCTAATATTTCGCGCCTTACTTCCATCGGTTGAACTCAGTTCAGCGAAGCCAAAGCTTGCATGTAACGTGGCAAGAGCGCCGTTCGCGTAAAGTTAGTCTCGAAGGTCTTTCGCGCCGCCCGTCCCAGTCGCTCACGCTCCGCGGGATTGACCAAAAGCTCTCGAAGCGCCGCAGCCATCTGATCGAGTCGGTCCAGCAGGCGGCAGTTCTCGCCGTCCTTCGCTTCGGGAAAACAAGCCACGGAACCCCGCACAGCCACCACCACTTGTCCATAATTAAACGCCACCGGTAAGCGCGTTCGCTGTCCAGTGCTGTGCTCCCATGGAATAATGTGCAAGTCAAATGGTCGCAGAACGGTCGAAAGATCCGGCACGAATCCTGTGCAATTCGCAGCCTTCAGCAACTCCTTCAACTTAGCCGGCGCAGTCGAGGTATCGCCCACTACCACCAGCTTCGGTTTCCTCAACCCGAACTCGGGCCACACAACCTCGAAAAAGCGCTCCATTCCTACGCGCGTAGCGGTTGTCCCCATACCGCCCAAGTGCACGATAGAGGATCCTTTCGCAGCCTCGGCCCGGTCGTTCCAGGGGGCCATCTCGTAACTGACCGGAATGTAATGCACTTGCCTACAACCGAGCTGGCGCAGTTCCGCGCATTCAGTGGCGGATCCACTCACTACAGAATGCACCCTGCGTGCTACTTTCTCTTCCAGACGCCGCATCCGCTCGTCTTGTAACCTTCCAAATCGGAGCGCTTTGATTCGATATAACCAATCATGGTGTGAATAGACCACTGGGACTTCGCGCTGCGTTATAGCGATCAAAGTTGGCTCAAAGTGCTGCGCCCAAATGAAATCCGGCCGGTGCCTCTCTATCAGTTGTTTGATCTCCGCCGAACATCGGGTCCGCGGCAGCGGTGTCTTTTGGAGCAACAGGCCGCGTATTCTGTTTTGCATGCGATCACACATGCTTTGCCGTTCGCTGAACGTGGTAAAATGCATGGAGCCGCACCGTTTTTCGACTTCGGCCCACGTGGTCCTATCGGAAGCAACGAATTGATTGAAGTTCTTTCGTGTATCCGGATAAGCATAATGCCAAAGGTGCAGATCGTGTCCAAGTTCGCTTAACGCGGCCAGGTGCTCGTAGTAAATCGCGGGTCCTCCGCCCCGATAGTTCGGCGAAATCGGATCGGAGCCCACAATGTATAAACCTCGCATCGACCTAACCCGAAAGGATCGCAAGCCAAGTTAACTCCGCGCGACGCCGGACAATTTTACCAGGCCCCGCAGCTCATATTGTCGGGGTCGCCGACGCTCTTGGATCCAGCGCCGGAAATAGCGTGCTCGTTGTGTCAGCTCCATTTCCCACTGCGCGCAGCCTTCCCTCCGCTTGCAATCATGGCGCCTCTTGACGCGCCAGTAAACCAGACGAAGAACCGTCCGAGCGTATTTTTGTCTTGGTGATGCGATATCTCGATGGCGCCAGTGGTAATCCAAGTAGGCTTGAGTATCGCCTCTCTTTCGGGCGCTGTCCAAAAAGCTGGTGCGGAGCAAACGGATTTCTTCGAAATGATGCTCGACCGCCACTTCCGGGGTGGCGATCAATCTATATCCCGCTTCCAGCAATTGCCATGAGAAGAGCATCTCATCGCCAAAGCCGAGCGCGCCAGGGCCCAGTTCCGTGTCGAACGCAGGGACGCGTTGGAGCACTTCGCGACTGAATGCCATGTTCGCTCCAAACATCGTGTACGGCGCTGCCGGGTCAATTCCCTCGGTCGACGCCAGCCAACCACGATGCAGCGGGTCCATCCAATCACGTTCCAGGTGTGGCGCGATCCTGACTCCGCCCGACACGGCATGCGTCTTTTCGGACGCGATGGGGGTTGCAATACCGGCGATCCAATTCTCAGGCGGCCGCACATCGTCGTCGGTAAATAGAAGAATGCGGCCCCGCGCTTGTTTCATGCCTGTGTTTCGCGCGTGACACTGGCCCGGGCGGGGCTCTCGAACGTAGCGCACTGATAGGTGGGGCAGCTTCGCCTGGCGGCATACCGCTACCGTCCGATCATTCGAATCGTTATCCACCACTAGAACCTCAGCGGCCAGACCCCGCGGTGTTCGGATCGTTGCGATGGAAGAAAGAGTCTGTTGCAAATGCTCCGCCCGGTTGCGCGTACAAATAATGACCGATACCGTTACTTCCGCCATTTGGCGCGCCTTATCCAAAGAAGATTCTTCACGTGCCCGGCCACCGTCCACTGCCGCGTGGCCAACACTTCACCAATAACCTGCGAGACACCTTGGAAGTACATGCAGTCGTGAAAGGCTAAAATCCCACTGGGCCCCAGCCAAGGATGCGTCAATTCAAAATCCGCTTTGGCGCATGCGTAGCTGTGGTCGCCATCAATAAAGATAAAGTCCAATGGAAGTTTCAGATCCTCTTTTGTCAGTGCGTCGCTTCGCCTTCGAATCACCGTCAGCGAGCCATTCAACCCGGCGGTGTTCCTTTTGAATTCAGGCAAGGTGTCTTGCTCTCCTTCCGGCATCGTCTCGTTATGCCACGTGTCCACGCAGTACAAATGCCCGTTCACCCGCAACAACCCGGCCGCAATGTAGCAGGTGGAAGCGCCCAAGTGCGAGCCTATTTCCAACGCTCGTGCCCCGGTTGGAAGAGTCGAGGCCACGCGAAACAGCGCCTCTAGTTCCTCGGGAATAGTGTAGGACTGGATTCCGGGCGCGCCCGGCACGCCCGCACGGCTCAAATGCCATCGCATGATGCGCCGGTCGGCATATTCACTTACCATGCGAACAACGCGCCGCATCAGGCGTAGAGGAATAGGAGGCTCCAACATAAACAGCAATCTGACCTGTCTAACCAGCCAAGCAACGGTCCAGGAGTTC
>CAZCUL010000549.1:0-22018 GCA_964501475.1 uncultured Verrucomicrobiota bacterium
AAGTTCGCGCCCTGCTTGACGCAGCCCGAAGAGATGAAGACAAAGGCGTATGTCAATGGCGTCGAGAAGTTGAACGGCTACGACGCCTGGACGCTCTTCGAGGCTTGCGCGCTGGGCGACCTGCCGAAAGTCAAGGCGCTCCTGGCGAAAGACCGGCGACTGGTCAATGCGCAGTATTGGTACGAGTTTCCCATCCACATGGCCGTTCGCGCGGGGCACGCGCAAGTCGTCAAGCTGTTGCTGGATCGGGGCGCCGATCCGGGGCAATCACGATACACGTATAGTTCGTGGGACAAACTGCTGCTTTGCGCCGGAGAGCGCGGTTATCGGCAAATCGAGTCGCTGCTCGAACGGGCGATGCGAAGGAGATTCAGGTACACGCCCGATTTCGAGGCGCTGAAGGAAGCAATCGTCGCCAGGGATTCGCGAAAGATCGGGGCGGTCTTGAGGCAGATGCCGAGTCTGGTGCGGGCAAGCGATGCGCTTGGCAACAATGCGCTTCACTGGGCTGTCATTACCCGTCAACTGGGATTGATCCAGCAGTTCGTGGAACTTGGAACGCCGGTCGATGCGTTACGCGCCGACGGCTACACGCCGGTGCTTCTGGCGGTGAACGGCGCCAACGACTATTGGCACCGCGCCACGCGCGGAAAACAGCACCCGTCGATTCGAAATACGTCTGTCTTGGTTGGGAGTCTGCTGGCCCACGGAGCGAACTACACCATCTCCGTGGCCGCTGCCGTTGGCGATCAGGAGCGTGTCGAACAGCTTTTGAAAAAGGATGCCGGGCTGGCGCGTCGCCTCGACTCGGCGCGCGTCAGTCCGTTGTCGTACGCGGCTCAGGCCGGCTACACACACATCGTGCGTCTTTTGCTCGAACACGGCGCTGATCCGAATCAGCCCGAAGACTCGGCTCCCGATGGTCTCGCGCTTTTTACGGCTTGCGCTCGGAATCACTTGGAAGTTGCAGAGCTGTTGCTCGTGCACGGCGCCAATCCAAACGCTGGCTCCGACTCGAACGGCTGCTGTCTCACGATTGGCGAGGTTTACCACGGCGACAAGGCCAAGCCGATGCAACAGCTTTTGCGGCGGCACGGGGCGTACACTCCACCGTACGCCATGAGCGTCCCTGAACTCAAGCAGGCCATTCGCGACGGCCACAAAGCAATTCACCACGAAGAGTTTCTCGGCTGCGTTATGGCGAAAGCAGACGCGGAACTGATCGATCTCTATCTTGATTCAAACCGAAACGGGCCGGTGCGCCTCTGGAGCGGCGCGTATCCGAAGTCTCCTTCCTTGATTCGCAAGTTGCTCGCTCGTGGGCTTGATCCGAACAGTCCAGACTGGCTCGGCAGGACGTTCCTCCACTTCTGCGCCGCGAAAGGGGACCAATCCATCGCGGATGTCTTTCTGAAGGCCGGTGCCGACATCAACGCCCGCGACCTCGAATCCAAAGGGACGCCCTTGGCCAATGCCGTCCGAGCATGGTGCTGGGAGGCGAACGCCGAGCAGGCAAAGCGCAGGCGCGCGATGGTCGAGTTTCTGTTGCAGCACGGTGCCGCGATCAACCTGCCCGGCGACGAGTTGTGGGCCACGCCGTTGGCGTGTGCGACCCGCTGTGGTCGCAGCGAGACTGTGGAACTGCTGAAGCAGCATGGCGCGACGTGAATACCGAATCTTCAAACGAATCACCAGATGTCTGTTACCGTTACCGAAGAACGCCCAGGCAGCGCCGACGCCAGAGCTTTGATTGAGGAGCTAGAGGCGCACCTGTCGACGCTCTATCCACGGGAGAGCCGTCATGGTTACAGCGTGGAGAAGTTGATCGCACAAGGAGTGGCCTTCTTTCTTGTCCGCAGCAACCGCGCTCCTGTTGGCTGCGGAGGCATCCAGCTTTTTGGAACAGACTACGGCGAACTCAAGAGGATGTACGTCCGTCCGCAGTTTCGGGGTTTGGGTTTTGCCAAGTTGATGCTCGATCACCTCGCGGACTATGCCCGGAGCAGGGGCATCGGATTACTGCGGCTGGAAACCGGCATTCATCAGCACGCGGCCATCGGCTTGTACGAGCGCCTTGGCTTTCGGAGCATTCCTCCCTTCGGAGATTACAAAGTTGACCGGCTCAGCAAGTTTTATGAGAAGCGGATTCTTTGACGCGGAACTGAGGGAAGCTTGGCAAACATGGAACAGATTCTGGTCTACGGCGATTCGCTGAGTTGGGGCATCATCCCCAATACGCGGCGGCGCTTGCCCTTCATAGAGCGATGGCCGGGTGTGCTCGAAGCGCAGCTCATTGCTCGCGGCAGGCAAGTTCGCGTGATCGAAGACTGCCTGAACGGGCGGCGCACTGTGTGGGAGGATCCATTCAAGCCGGGCCGGCTGGGCCTGCACGGTTTGGCCCAACGCATCGAAGTGAACTCTCCTCTTGCCGCCGTGATCGTGATGCTGGGCACGAACGATTTTCAATCTTGCCACCAGAATGAAGCCTGGCACTCGGCGCAAGGGCTGGCGGCGATTGTGCGTGCCATTCGAACGGCTCCAATCGAGCCTGGGATGCCAATGCCGCCTGTTTTGATCGTTGCCCCACCAGCGATTCAAACTCCGTGGGGTTCAATTGCGTCAAAGTTTTCGGGGGCGGAACTTCGCTGTGTCGGAATGGCGGAAGCATATCGGCAGGTCGCGGCGGACGAAGGATGTTCGTTCTTCGCTTCCGCCACGGTGATTACTTCGAGTGTTGTCGATGGCATTCACCTTGATTCCGACCAGCACGAGCGCCTCGGACAAGCGCTCACTGAACCTGTGATGGCACTGCTTCCAAGTGAAGAAAGAGCCTGACCGACCAGGGCCAGGTTAATGAACTAAGGAGTCGGAAAAGGCTTCTTGACGAGTTCTTATTCGGCCACCGACGCGCAATTGGAACGGCCACTGTGAGTTGTCCCTGCCGCGGGACAACGGAATCCCGCAAGCGGGAAATGGATGACCACCCCCGCTCCTGAACTCGCGCAATCCCCTGATTAGCCGGTCGTTTTCGAGACGGAAGTGTGGCACGAGCCTTGCCCGTAGTTTTCCGAGTCACCATCAAATAACTGATTATGAACAACGCCAAGTCACGGTCATTACGGTTAGCCTCGTCGCTGCTACCCAATGAGCACGCGAGGGAAGTGGAACATGAAGATTCTGCTGCTTTCTCTCTCAGCCAATCCCGGATCTCTGAGTCGCCGAGCGGCGGGCGAGTTCCGGCGGATGCTTGAAGCTTCGAGCGTGGCGAACGACTGGATTGACATTCGCTCGCTCCCGCCCGTTTGGGTGGATGGGCGCGACCTCAACGAATACCCCGAAGAATACAGGAAGTTGAGTGAAGCAGTTGCGGCTGCTTCCGGCGTCGTGATTTTTCATGCCGATCTATTGCTACACGGTGAGCAAGTCCAGCGAAGACCATTTCTGAGATAATCGGAAATGCGTTCACCCGGAAGCCCGTTGCATTTGTAACAGCCGCGGGAAGTGCGAGAAGTCATCTGGCCGCCCGCGATTTGATGGCAAGCATGAGCTTTGAACAAGAAACCGTCTGTTTCCCAAAGACCGTTCAAGTCACGAAGGAAGATTTTTTGTCCTCCAAGAAGCTCAAGCAATCCGCGAAAAGTCGGCTGTCAACGTTGGTAACCGAGTTCCCGGCATTCGCTCGTGCCGTGGCAAGTTTCGTGAACACTCATCCCGAAAGATGACGGCCATGAACGCCACCGGCGATACCGCCTACGTTTTTGCGCGGACGCGAGAGCAACGCGAGTTCGAGCGGCTGCAGGCCATCGAAAGGATTTTCGACCCTCAGACTCGACGTTGGCTTCTTGCGACAGGCCTTCGCCGCGGCTGGGATTGCCTTGAAGTTGGTGCTGGAGCCGGCTCTGTCGCGAAGTGGATGCGAGAGCGAGTTGGGGACTCGGGGCGAGTTGTAGCGTTGGACACCGCCAGGCGGTTCCTTTCAGATCTGCCTGCCAATGGTGTTGAAGTCTTGAAAGCGGATGTTCGAACCGCCCCTATTGAGCCGGGGACTTTCGATTTGGTTCATGCGCGGTTCGTGCTCATCCATGTGGCTCATTGGCGAACAGCGCTTAACTCGATGATCAAAGCCCTCAGGCCGGGCGGCTGGCTTGTTCTCGAAGAACCTGACTTTGCCAGCGCGCGAGCCATTGCCGGCCCGGACGAACTGCGGCGCGCGTTTGAGAACGTAAACAGAGCAATCGAGGCTATGTTTTCGCAAAGAGGTTTGAATTACGCGTTCGGTGCGCGCATTCCGTCGCTGTTTCAGAATCAGATGTTCCAAAACATTCGCGTTCAGAATAGTGCGCCAATCGAGCGGGGTGGCTCGCCGGTCGCATCAATGATGCGTTTGTCGACGAGTCAGTTGCGGGAGAAGTACCTCGCAACAGACTTCGCAGGAGAGAAAGACATTCGACTGTATGAAGCGTTCACTTGCGATCCCGCTTGTTGGGCCATTTACCACGGAACGGTCCGCGGCGTTGGCTGCAAATCCAAAAGAGAACGCAATGCAATCAGACATTGAAGGCCACGACAAAAGTGAGTCGCTTGTTGGTTCATTCATCAATCGGCAAGCGCTCGCGAAAGGCGCCTTGTACCAGCCGCGAACCAGGTTGGCTCGCTCGGCAGAGAGATGAACCTGTAGTAGCGGCGGCATTCACGCCCACATCAAAGGTCTGCGATGAATCTTGGATTTGACGGTGATAAATACAAGGCAGCCTCGACACACCAAAAGGAGTGGGGCGCCAAACTTATTACTGAATTGAAACTTAAAGGCACCGAGCACGTTCTCGACTTGGGCTGTGGCGATGGCCGCTCTTACGATTCAACTTGCCGCGCTCGTGCCACAAGGTCGCGCCATCGGCATTGACTTCTCGCAGAGCATGATTGAGGTCGCCAGACGGCACTCGCAGTCCAATTTGAGTTTTGAGCTGCTCGACATCAGCCAACTTGCCAGTGGAACGAGTTTGATGTGGTGTTCTCCAACGCGACGCTGCATTGGATCAAGGACCATACGAACCTGCTGCGCCGTGTGCACCGAGCCTTGAGGCCAGGTGGCGTCATCCGATTCAACTTCGCGGGTGACGGCAATTGTTCGACATTTGTTCGTGTGGTTCAAGAGGTGATGGCCTGCCGTCAATACGCCGATTACTGTTGCGAGTTTGAATGGCCGTACTATATGCCAAAAGTCGACGACTACCGCGCGCTTGCCGGGCAGATTGAATTCAGCGATCTGCGGGTGTGGGGCGAAAATGCGGATCGTTTTTTTCCGGACACTGACGCCATGATTCGTTGGATTGACCACCCGAGGTTGCTACCGTTCTTGCCGTTCGTTGCGCACCTCAGCGGGACGGTTTCCGGACACAGGTTATCGCCCGGATGATCGACGAAACCAAGCACGAGGATGGCAGGTGTTTTGAAACCTTTCGACGGATACACGTCGTTGCGAAAAAGTGACATCATCCAGTTCCACCTTCACCACCTCCGCGATGAACAGAAGAAAAACTAAATCCAAGGCCACATGAAAACGTTCTCCTGCTTCGCCATAACGAAGAGATCCTTGCTGCCAGTGTTCGCCCGAGCACGAAGTCAAAAAGCCGGAGCGGACATCCGATCGCTTTGTCTCACCTTGCTCGTGCTGGCGTCACCGCTTTCAGCGATGGCGCAATCCCGTTTTTCGGATGCGGAAGTTGAGGCAGTCCAGATGTTCCTGCGGAACACATTCACCAATGGCAATGCCGGGATGGTAATCGGCATCCTCGACGCGCGCAGCAACAGGATTTTCAGCGCAGGAAAGCTTGGTAACGGAACCGACCGAGAAGTGAATGGCGATACCATCTTCGAGATCGGTTCGGTGACCAAGGTATTCACGTCGCTGCTTGCCCTGGACATGGGACGGCGCGGCGAAGTGAAACTCGATGACTCGGTAGCCAAGTACCTGCCTGAACGAGTCAAGGTACCCGCTTACGAGGGGAAGGAGATCACGCTGCGGCATCTGGCAACGCAGGATTCGGGGCTGCCCTGGAATCCGGATGACCTCGACAGGATTCTCCTGCGGGATCCGAAAAAACCTTCACTCAAGGAATTCAAGGAGGCGTGCGACGCCTACACCGAGGAGGACTTGTATGCGTTTCTCGCGCGGTACAAGCTGACGAACGCGCCGGGAAGCAAGTTCCAATACTCCAACGTCGGCATGTCGCTGCTGGGACATGCGATGGCACTCAGGACAGGCGAGAGTTATGAATCGCTCGTGGTGAAGCGCATCGCTAATCCACTGAAGATGGACAGCACGCGCATCACGCTCACGCTTGAGCAGACTGCGCGGCTGGCGAGGGGCCACTGGGTCGATGGTACGCCTTCCGAGAATGTCATGTTTCAAGTGATGGCCAGTGCGGGCGCGTTGCTGTCGACGGCGAACGATCTGTTGAAGTTTCTGTCCGCCAATCTTGGCCTCACTCGCAGCGAGTTGGGCCCGCTGATGGAGGAAATGCAAATCATCCGGCACACAGGCGACGCGAGATTTGGCAGCACAGCGACGCCGTGGCTTGACGAAGGGCTGTATCAACCGCCCGGTTCGGACCTTCTGGGCCACGGCGGCGGCGGGTTTGGTTATCTCGCGTTCATCGGATTCGACAAGAAGAAACGGCGCGCGGTCGTAGTGCTGTCCAATCAAATGGCGGTGAATCCTTCAGGCGTCGGCTGGGCGATTCTTCAGGGAGTGCAGTTGAGCCGCGAGAACGTGACCTACTTCGTGCGTGAAATCGTGGGCATCGGGATGGCGCTGGATACGGACAAGGCGACCAGCATGCTACGAATCACCAGTGTGTATCCAAAATCTCCCGCCGGGCAATTCGGCCTTTCCGCTGGACTTCTGATTCAGAAAATCAACGGCGTTTCCGTCGAAGGAAAGACTATTCAGGAATGCCTCGGTCTGATGGGGGGACCGGTCGGAACAAAGGTGCGGTTCAATATTCTCAATGTGGAACGAAAGGAAACGAACACCGTTGAGTTGACGCGACAGAAATTCGTGACATCAACCGGATGATTGTTTCGTCACCCCACCACGGTGCAGTGTGAAACCGACGCTTCCCCTTTCTCTGACTGAAGCTGAAGCATGGCCCCTTCGCTTGGCGGGCGAGGCGGACGTGCCCGCACTGGAGGCGCTGATTCCGCTGTCCGTTCGCACTTTGCAGGCCCCGTACCATTCACAGGCTCAGATGGACGCCGCGTTGGGACCGATCTTCGGCGTAGACCGGCAGCTTATCCGCGACGGCACATATTTTGTCGCGGAACGAGACGGGACGATTGTCGGTTGCGGCGGCTGGAGCCGACGGCGTTCGCTTTACGGTGGAGATGCTGGCAGGGCTGGTGAAGACGCGTTACTCGATCCGGAGCGAGATGCCGCGCGTATCCGCGTTTTTCGTTCATCCCGCATGGGCGCGACGTGGCATCGGGCGCAGCATCATGGCCGCTTGCGAACGGGCCATTGTCGAAGCGCGTTTCCGCACAGTGGATATTGTGGCGACGCTGGCGGGAGAACCGCTTTACGCATCGTTCGGCTATGCAGTCGTCGAGCGTTACGAAATTCCCTTGGCGGGTGGCTTGAGTTTGCCAGCGGTTCGGATGACGAAGCGGTTGGCGCGCGAGTGACCGTCTGCCTTCAACCACCAAACGACCAACAACAACCCAACAACAACACGAACAATGAAAGACTCATCAGACACTCGGCTCTGGGACAAAACCTATGAAAGTGGTGATTACTTGAATCACTGGGATTATTCGTTTGCATCTCAGGAGTTAGTTGCCGCGGCTGCGCTTCAAGCCTTCAAACCCGGCGGTACGGCTCTCGATATCGGATGTGGGGCAGGCCGCGAGGCGATTTTTCTGGCGAAGTGTGGATTGCAAGTCATTGCGGTGGACATCAGCGCGAAGGCGCTCGAAATCGCTCGGAAAAGGGCAAGCGACGCAGGTGTGAACGTGGACTGGCGCGAAGGCAGCTTTCTTGATCTGCCGGTTGAAGACGCATCCGTCGATTTCATAAACGATCGAGGAGCACTTCACATAGTTCCCGAAGCGGAGCGGCCTCAATTTGCCCGCGAAATTGGGCGTGTTTTGAAACCTGGTGGCACCGTGTTCATTCGCGGTGCCAGCACTGAGGCGGCAGAAGAGGCGTTCACGCCCATCACGGCAGAGTCAATTGATAAACATTTCCCACCGCCAAAATTTTCGAGAGGACCAGTCTTACCAATCATGCTGGTATCCGACGGCGGAACGTTAAATGCAAAAATCGTTGTTTTGCGGAAAGGCTGATGTCAGGCATCCGTCTCCATTCAATTGGCGAAGGCATTTGGGAACATTCTCACGACATCCGATTCTGCGGGGTTTCGCTTCCGCACCGAATGACAGTTGTCCACCTTTCGAGTGGGAATCTGCTGCTCCACTCGCCAACCCGGTGCGATGAAGCGACCATCGACGCCTTGACGCAGATCGGCGCCGTCGCAGAGATTGTCGCCCCAAATGGATTCCATGATTTGTTTCTTGAGCAATGGTTGTCAGCTTTTCCAATGGCGCGATTGTGGATTCCGCCACGCATGGCTCGCAAGTTTCCCGCAATGCCGCGAATCAAGGTTCTGTCCGGAGCTTCCCAGGATGCGCCGTGGCGGAACGAATTCACATGTGTGCCGGTGGATGGAATGCCGAGGCTCAACGAATTTGTTTTCCACCACCAGGCCACCAAGTCCTTGGTGGTTGCCGACCTGCTGTTCAACATTCAAGCAGATGCGAGATTTGCCACGCGAGCGGTAGCCCGGCTCGGCGGCTTTTTCCGCAGACTGGCAGTGCCTCGTGACATCCGGTTGTGGTACGTTCATGATCGCGAGGCACTAAAGCAGTCCGTCCGCAGGATAATGGATTTCCCTTTCGAGAACGTCGTCGTTGGGCATGGCGAAAACGTTCTCGGGAACGGTCGAGTGGCATTTGGGCGGGCGTTACGCTGGCTGGACGCAGGCGTCTGATGGATGCGTTATGGTGACAGCACGATTCTTCGAGTGGTTTCAGTTCGGCGCTCTTGTGTGCTGGGCCTTGCTCGGCCTCACACGGGCCATCCAATGTCACATCCGCGGGGGCCGGGTCTTCGCGGCCGATCGGGAACGGATGCTGCCGCAAAAGGCTGTGGACACGCTGGCGTTCGCGTGTCTGCTCGTTTGGGCTTACGAGATCGCCGCTTACGCGTGGCCGTTCCGTTTCCACATTGGACCCAATTACGCCGGCAATGTTTTGGTGGACGGCATTGCCATCAAAATCCTGGGTGCGGTCATTGTTTCTCTTGCCACGTTGCTCTACGCCATCGCGCTTCGGCGTCTCGGGGGGTCGTGGCGGTTGGGCATCGACCGGATTATGCCAGGGCGGCTTGTGACGGAAGGCGTTTACCGTTGGACACGCCATCCCATCTACGTGGCGTTTGACTTGTTGTTCGCGGGGACGTTCCTCGTGCTCGGCCGCTTCGTTTTTCTTCTGCTCGTGCTAGTCTGGATTCCGTTGATGCATCTGTTCATGCTGCGAGAGGAATACTTTCTTGCCCAGTTTCACGGCGCCGCTTACCGCGATTACTGTCGTCGTGTTGGGCGTTATTTTTCCTGTCCTCGATATGGCCGAGAACCAAACCGCACATGAGAACCATTCTGTGACCTACAGTCCCTCCCTATGAAACATCATCAAGTATCAGTTGTTGTTGTTGGCTTCATCGTCATCGTTGCAACCCATTGCACCTTTGGTGCGCTGCAACAGCCGCCCGCATCAGGTCCTCCAGCAGAAAAGCCTGCGATGGAGGTTATCGAGTTTTCCCGCCAAACGCTGGTCTTCAAACCGACACGGGATGACATGACTGTGGGGCGCGTCGTGTTTTCGGTGTACTGTGCTAAACCGGGCGAAGTCCGATTGAACGGCGTCAAACCGGATCCCGCCTGGAGAGACATCCATCTCTCGCGGACTGGTGAAATCGTCGTGGACGAACGAAGCCGCGTCGCGCCAGCCGACGGGGTTGCGTGGCTGTATATTTCGCTAACGCGACTCGCGACGAATCAGTTCGAGCTGCCTCCGCTGAAAATCGAGTTTCCCACGAACGAACACAGTGGCCTGTTGTGCATGTCCGTGAAAGTGTGGTTCAACGAGGTCTCCAACCAGTATGATTCCATGTTCTACCAGAAGACCGACGACCGGTATGCGCTGGTTTCCTACTGCACAGAATCTCCCGACTCATCGGGAGCCATGTCTCGCTTCAAGCAGAATCGGGCTGCGACCGTGAACGAATTCAAGCAAGCCCTCGCGAAGCCGTTCGTGCTCAAACTGAATCAGCGACCGCTTCGCAAGGAATGGGCGCCTTGAGCGAAGTCATCCTGTTCTCCAAAACACTGTAATCATGTCGCCTGACAATCGAGTGGAACCGATCACTTGGGACACGACCGACAACCCTCCACATCGGGACGCCATCGTCATGGACGAGGAGTTGGGCTCCTTCAACCGCAGTGCCGCTGACATGAACTCTGTGCGTCCGCTGGCCTGCTTCGCCAGGCTGCCGGACGGCAGTCTCATCGGCGGTGCTATTGGCCGGACGTGGGGACGATGTTGTGAACTCCGGCAGATTTCGGTCAGGGATGATCATCGCCGAAGGGGAATCGGCCGGAGTTTGCTGCAACTCGTCGAAGCGGAGGCGTGCCGCCGCGGTTGTTCCATGCTGTATCTTGAAACTTTCAGTTTCCAGGCACCCGAGCTTTACGAACGTGCAGGTTTTCGCGTGGCGTGTCAGTTCTCCGGGTTTCCGAACGGAATCATCAAATACGTCATGCAGAAATTGCTCATGCCGGCGTCGTGATGCGCTGTCCTGCGACTTACATCTGATTGAAATGCCCGCGCCTCCAGATGCCACAAATCTCACGGTTGAGTTCCGCCGTGCAGACGAAGTGTCCTGGTCAGCACGTTGAACCGAAGCTTCGCCGGCTATCTCGTCCCCGCCCGATTTGACCGCGCGGCGATTTTCGACTTGATCCGTGTCCACGGCGTGGACCTCTCGGTCAGCGTGATCGTTCGATGCGATGGGAGCGATGTGGGTGGCGCATTGGTGGCGCGTCGAGGCCGGAGCTGCCGGCTGGCCGCGATGGCCATTGAGCCGCAATTCCGCGGGAAACGCATCGGCACGAGGATGAGCGAGTTTCTGATTCGTGCCGCTGTTGAACGCAGAGACCGCGAATATGTGCTCGAAACGATTGAGCAAAACGAGGCCCTGCGCCTCTACCAGTCCGCAGGATTTGTCGCTGTTCGACGGTTGGTTGGCTATAGGACCGAAGCTCTGGACGCCATCAAGGACACTTCGCTGGAGATGGTTGACCCGGTCGCTGTTGCCGAGGCCGTATTATGCTGCGGTGTGGAAAATCTCCCGTGGCAAATCGCGCCACGAACATTGGCCGCGCTCGCGTCGCCACATCAAGCCTTTCGCCTGGGCTCCGCCTTTGCGGTGCTCACCAATCCCTCGGATGCGACCGTCACCATCCGCGCACTTGTCGTTGATCCAGCCGTGCGGCGACAAGGTTGGTCTACGCGCTTGCTCCAAGCGTTGAGCGCTCGATTTCCAGGACGGACGTGGAAAACTTCGATTCTGGTTCCAGAGGAAATCCCTCACTCGTTCTTCGCGCGACTTAACTTTCGTCAAGAGGCGCTCACACAGATTCAGATGGCCCGGCCATTGTGAGCGAACGCACCGACGACCACTCTCCACCAACAGCACTTGCCGTGTGATGGAGTTCCTCAACTCCGCTCAATCCGCCCGCCTTTATTCCGCCTTCCTTCCCTCTTTTTTCCTTTCGCAAAGATTTTCCGACAGATTTTGGCCCCGAACGAGGATAACAGGCTAAAACATGTGCAACGTGAAGTCGCCCGCAATCGACGCGCAAACCCCGGCGCTCAAATGACAACAAACGGTTCGGCCCGCATGGTGGTCCTCGCATTGGCGGCAGGGGCCGTAACTGCGATCGTCTGGCAGGTGAATGTCTTGGCCCAAGATGATGCTGCCAGACACAATCGCCAATGGGCGTTTGAACCTCCGCGCGACGAGTTCAGCCCTGAATCCTTGCTCGATCTCCGTTATCTCAATGAGAAAGTGGCGGGCGAATCCGGCTACGTGACGCTCTCCAAGGACGGGAACGACTTCGTGCTGGGCAACGGAAAGCCGGCGCGTTTCTGGGCGCTGAACACGACTTACGACAAGACGAACCTCGACCGCCACGCGCGGTTCCTGGCCAAGCGCGGCGTGAACATGGTGCGCTTTCACGGCAACATCACGCCCAAGGAGAACCTGATGTCCATTGACCTTCAGGAGCGTGACAAACTCTGGCGGACGGTTGCGTCCATGAAGAAGGCGGGCATCTACGCGTGACCTTCTCGCCGTATTGGGCAGGGCCTCGCGCGCGAAGCCAGCGCTGGGGTATTGGGACGACGGCGGGCATGGCAACTGGGGACTGCTCTTCTTCGATCCAAGATTGCAGGTGGCGTACAAGGCGTGGTGGAAGCAGATTCTGTCGGAGACGAATCCATACACGGGCATTCCCTTGGGAAACGACCCAGCGCTCGCCATCCTTCAACTTCAAAACGAAGACTCTCTGCTCTTTTGGATCAGCCAGAACATCAAGGGAGCCGCGAAGAAGGAACTGCGCCGGCAGTACGCCGAATTCCTGAAGAGCAATTACGGTTCACTGGAGAAAGCTCTCGAACAGTGGAGCGGGGCGAGGGTGCCCAGCGATCAGGACAGTCCGGATGATTTCGCCAACAATGAGGCTGCGCTCTACATCGTATGGGAAATGACGCAGCGCCGCGGGAATGATGGCCAGCAGAAGCGCCTGAGCGACCAGCTTCAGTTCTTCACTGAGACGATGCGCGGCTTCAACAAGAGGATGAGCGAATACATTCGTAACGAGCTGAAGTGCAAGACGCTGATCAACGCGGGCAACTGGCGCACGGCCGACAACGCCAAGCTGCTCGATGCCGAGCGCTACTCGTATTCCGCGAACGACGTCATGGGCGTGAACCGCTATTACAGCGGAGCTCATCAGGGAAAACACAACGGCTGGGCCATCGTCAATGGCGACAAGTTCACCGACGAATCAGTGCTACTGAAACCGTGGAAACTGCCCGTGACGCTCAAGCAGCCGGAGGGCTTTCCGATGATTGTGCCGGAGAGCTCGTGGGTGCCGCCGCAGGGCTTCCAATCGGAAGGCCCGTTCATGATCGCCGTGTATCAATCGCTCAACGGCGTTGACGCGTTTTACTGGTTCACGACCCGCGAGGAGGACTGGCGCCAGCCCGGGTCGGCCAACGGTTACTTGCCGTCGGAAGGCAAGTGGGTGTGCGCCACGCCGATGCTGATGGGGCCAGTCCGCTCGCCTATCTCGTCGGGCCGGTGCTGACAAAGTATGGAGGAGATCCAGCGGAAAGCAAAACTGCCGATCTGAGCCAGTTCATCAACGCGGGCGCCAGGACCGTGAAGTCAGCCACGGGCGAACTTCAACTCGATTATGGCAAGGGCCTCTGCACGCTCGGCTCACCCAAAGCGCAAGGCGTCACGGGGTTCTTCAGGAAGGTCGGCACGTTCAAGTTCAGCGATGTGGCGATCACCAGCAGCAACGAATATGCAACAGTGTTGGTGGTCTCGATGGACGACAAGGATTTGAGGTCGTCAGGCAAGATTCTCGTCCAGGTCGGAACCGTCGCTCGCCCGACAGGCTGGAAGACCAAACCCACCGAGATCAACAATGCGCCAGCCGAAGAAATCGTCAGTTACGGCAAGGCGCCGTGGCAGATCATCAAAGGTGCCGTATCCATTTCCTTGAAAAACTCGGTTGTGAAGACAGCGCGCGTTCTCGATGCCAACGGAATGAGCGTTGCCACCATCACCCTGCGGGAGACCGCCGGCGCGAAGCAGTTCAAATTCCCCGAAGAGGCGATGTACGTCGTGTTGAAGTAAGTTTGGTGGCCGGCTGCGATAATTTGAAAGATTTTTGCCCCGAGGGAGGATTGGTAGATGAGAATGAATGCCGGACAGGAAAACCGCCTCGCCAGTTTGAAGCCCGAATTCTCTCGAAATGTCTAAGGCCGCACAGTTTATGCACCCGGAATCGGCGGCAGCCGTGATTGAGGTACTGCCGTTCGCGATGCCGCTGTTGATTCGCGCGGTTGGTCCCTGGCAACTTCGCCGAACGCCAATCGCGGCGGTTTTGAACGACATTTTTCACCAATGATCGTGGCCAACAGAACTTCCAGCGATGACTTTGCGGTGCTCTACTCGAAGTGCCACCTGGAGTTGCTGCGTTACGTCTTGACGCTGCTTCCAAATCGTCATCAGGCAGAGGATGTGGTCCAGGAAACCGCGCGGCTGCTCTGGCAGAAGTTTGGTGAGTACGATTCGGCGCGGCCGTTCTGGCCTTGGGCGCGGAGATTCGCCTATCTGGAAGTGCTCAAAGTCCGCAAGCGGGAGGCGGTCCATGCGAAATACTTTTCGGATGCGCTCGTCGAGCAACTGGCCGTGGACCGGGATGCGCAAGAGTTTGGTTTGACGACCCAACGCGAGGCTCTCGCTGCGTGCCTCGAAAAGCTGGACGAACCCGCCCGCGAACTGCTGATGAACCGTTACGGTGGCGAACTCGCATTGCATGAACTCGCGGAGCAGCAGGGAAAGTCCGCCAATTCGCTCTACCTCGCGATGCATCGCATCCGCCAGAAGCTGATTGAGTGTGTCAATCGCACTTTGCGCATGGAGGGATGGAGATGACAGGAAAGCCGGAAAACTACGAGGAACTGACGAGGCTCATCTCCGCGCTGCTGGAGGGGCGATTGTCCGAGCCGGAACGCGCAAGACTGGACGCATTGCTCCAAGCCGACCCGCGTGCGCGGTGGCTCTACATGCAAATGATCGATCAGGAAGTTGAACTGTCGTGTCTGCTGGTGCCCGCCGGCGCGCAAAGCGACAACCGCGAGAAGATTCTCCCGTTGCCTCAATCGCTTCCCGCAGCAGTAACGGCTCCTTCTCCCAGACGCTGGCGTCGATGGAGACTGGCTGCGGCCGCGGCTGTCGTGCTTTTGATTGGAACGGCTTTGGCGCTGGTGCTCTCGCGGAATCCATCGCCGGCGCCAACGACAATTTCGAAACAAGTGATCGCGGACTTGATTGCGCCCGACGCGTGGAGTGAAGACTTCGAGCAAGGTCAGCTCCGCGGGTGGACCGGTACATTGGTTTCAACCAACCTGCCGCCGGGAAGCAGATTTGGCATCGCCACTGTCGTCAGAGATTTTCCCGCCGGCGAATCAGTGCGGACGATCCAATTGCCCGAGGACTGGCATCAGGGACTGTTCGCTCTCACGACTGGATCGACGTTGCACGTTTCATTCCGACTCGCCAACCGGGCACACATCAACGTCTTCATGCACACCATTCCTTCCGATCCTGCGGTGAACGGGTACGAGATGTATCAACTCGCGGGCGCTCCGTTTTGGGGGCGATCCGGCGAATGGCGAACCATTTCCATTCCATTTTCCCAATTCGTTCGCAAGATCGTCGTCAGACCCAGGGGAACGCGGGAGTTTGTTGGTGGCCCTCCGCAATCGGGTGAACTGACCACAACCCTTTCCTTTTCGTCCGTCGAGCAAACCGATTTCGTCATCGATCGCGTTTGGGTCACTCCGGGATCACCGCGGGAGCAAGCCGCTCCCAACCAAAATCCCCCGCAATGATGAAAACTTGGGTTCTCATCCTCACGCCATTTCTCTGCGGCCTCCTGGAACTCAACGCTGCCGACTGGCGGCAGTTCCGCGGACCGGGCGGCACCGGCGTTTCTTCCGCAAAGGGCATCCCTCTGACCTGGGACGCTCAGACCAACATCCGCTGGAAATCGCCACTGCCGGGGCCAGGAGCATCCAGCCCGGTTCTGTTTGGCGGACGGATTTATCTTACCTGCTACACCGGTTATGGCATGCCCAAGACCAAGGGCGGAGATAACAAGAAATTGACGCGCCATCTCCTCGCGCTGAAACGGGACGATGGCGCGATCATTTGGAACACTCCGCAGTTATCGAAAGCCACTGAGTGGTACGGGCAGTTCACGGACCTGCACGGCTTCGCGTCCAGCACGCCTGCCGTCGATGCAGACGGCATCTACGTCTACTACGGCGCGTCCGGTCTCGCGGAGTATTCTCACGATGGTCAGCTCAAGTGGGAAAAGGCTTGCGGCACGAAGCGACACGAAGCGTGGGGTTCAGGGTCGTCGCCTGTACTCTACAAAGACCTTGTCATCATTCACGCCGACGTCGAGAGCGACGCAATCTTCGCCTTTGACCGCAAAACGGGCCGCGAAGTGTGGCAACGAAAGTTCACGCACGCTGAACAGCACAACCAACATACGCGCGCGACACCGCTGATTGTAAGCCGCCTCGATGGCGACGAGTTGGTTATTCATTCACGCTCGAAATGGGTTTCGTCACTGAATCCCGCCAATGGGGAAACCCGCTGGGAATTCAAAGGCACAACGGGTTACCAGCATCCCAGCATCGTCACCGATGGCGAAGTTTTCTACGCCGTGACGCCCGAGAAGACGACGGCGATCCGGCGTGGCGGGACCGCGGCCTGGCCCCAGGTGAACAGAGGTGCGGAGGTTGTCACACCGGTTTATTACGCGGGTCATTTGTATTGGGCGAACGAACACGGATTCGCGAACTGCGTCGAGACGAGCAGCGGCAAGCTCGTCTACACCGAACGCATTCAACCGAGTTCCGGACGGATCTATGCGTCGGGCGTTCTGGCCGAGGGCCGCATCTACTACGTGAGCCGCGAGAAGGGAACTTTCGTCGTCGCCGCCAAACCGAAGTTCGAACTGCTCGCACATAACATCAGCAATGACGACGACGGCGTGTTCAATGCCACACCCGCGCTCGAAGACGGGAGGATTTACCTGCGCAGCGACAAGGTCCTCTACTGTATTGGGAAAAAATAGAATTCACCCTCCTGGCGAAACAGAACAAACCATCTGATGAAAATCTCCATCGAACTCTTTGTGCTGGGCACCGTGTTTCTCCGCCTCGTTCGTACTCGCAGTTGGGCCGGCATGGGACTGGCGGCGTGTTTGGTTTGGGCGATGAATGCCAAGGGTGCAAACATCATCGCCGTCCCCGGAGAGACGGGCTTTCGCGCGGCCATTGCGGCAGCGAAACCTGGCGCCAACATTCCGGAGGGTGTGGCAAATGATGCCACCACCGCACCAGAAAGCGCCTCTGCCATCACCAACGCCGTCGCCAGCAACGACACCAACTCCGAGGCCATTGCCAAAGCCCAGCAGCAGGGCATCGCCACCGGAATCAAGGACATCCAGGCGGACGAGCCTCAAAAAGAGAAGAATGTCCTGATCATCGGTGCCAGTTCGTTGAGGTCTCCGCTGCACGAACTGGTCGATGCCATGCTGGAGAGCCGCAAGACGCCGATGAACGTGGAACCGGGAGCATTCGGAGCCCCAGGCCTGGATCGGAAATGGAACTCGGGCAAGATCTGGGACTATGTAATCATGGACGCCTGGCAATTCAAGCGGGGGGCGACGGATGCGCCGGGATTCCCGGAAGCTATCACTGCATTCGTTAAGCAGGTCCGCGCCCATAATCCTCAGTGCGAGATCATCCTCTTCACCTGGTGGATTCCAAGTGGACCGGACGCGACGAAAGAAGGCGTCATGAAAGTCTTTCAACGCTGCGTGGAAGCGGCCAGGCAGAACGGCATCTGGGTGGCAACGACCGGTCCCGCCTTCATGGAAGCCCGCCTGGCACGCCCCGACTTGCGGGTCACCGTCAGCGAGCAGGACGCCCATCCCGGCATCCATGGCGCTTACATCAACGCCTGTTCGCTCTTTGCCATCCTGACCGGCGGGAGTCCCGTGGGACTTCCCGCGACCATGAAGTTACCCGGGATCGCACAGGCCTTCACCCTCGCACCGGACGATGCGAAGTATCTGCAGGAACTTGCCTGGAACGTCTTTCAGCGAGAACGGAAACACACCAAGCCCGGAAACCTGTAGAGAAAACTGAAACAACTGCAGCCGACCAATGTCAACCGATCACCCTCACCCTCATAGACCTCAGACCGTGCCCATAAAAACGACTCTTCTCATTCTCACGGCGTCGCTCTGCGGCCTCCTGCAACTCGACGCAGCCGACTGGGCGCGATTTCGCGGTCCGAACGGCGCGGGGATTTCCAAGGAAAAAGGGCTTCCGCTGGAATGGAACGCCACCAAGAACATCATTTGGAAGTCGGAATTGCCCGGGCGAGGCGCTTCCAGCCCGATCGTCTGGCAGGATCACGTTTACGTCACGGCCTACTCGGGTTACGGACTCACTAAGGACGACCCATGGAACAATAGGGACAAGCTGCGGCGTCATCTCTTTTGCTTCAACCGCCGGGATGGGACTTTGATGTGGAAGGCGGATTACGCCGGCGTTATGAAGGAGCACGGCATCGGCGGCTATCTCGATTTGCACGGATACGCCTCAAGCACGCCGGTGGCCGATGCCAGCGGAGTGTACGTCTATTACGGGGGTGGCGGCGTATTTGCCTATAATCACGACGGTCAACAGAGATGGCGCAAACAGCCCGGTTGGAAAATTCACAGTTGGGGCAGCGCATCGTCGCCCATTCTGTTTGAAAACCTCCTGATTGTTCACGCGGACATTGAGACTCAGGCGCTGCTGGCGTTTGACAAGGAAAGCGGTCGGGAGGTCTGGCGCGTCCCTACGGGAAACCAGAATCATGGCGATTCGTGGAGCACGCCGTTGCTCGTGGATGTTGGTGGAATACCAGAGTTGGTGTTTCATCGTTCGGTGGGTGAGCCGGCAACGTTAGCCGCGGTCAATCCGCGTTCCGGTGAATCGTTGTGGGAATGTAAGGTCTTGAAGGATTACCTGTGCCCCAGCCCGATTACTCACAACGGAGTAATCTACGCGATGGGCTATCAGAGAGCCGCCGCCGTGCGGGCTGGCGGGCGCGGCGATGTCAGCCAGTCACACGTTCTCTGGAAGATCAACAAGGGTAATACGGTATGCACGCCAATCTTCCATGAGGGACACCTTTACTGGGCCAGCGAGGAAGGAGGTATTGCCTGGTGCATAAATGCGGCGACAGGAGAGACGGTTTACCAGGAACGACTGACACCGGCCCCGGGATTGATTTACGCCTCGGGTGTTCTGGCCGAGGGGCGCATCTACTATCCAAGCCGCGAAAAAGGAACCTACGTCGTGTCGGCGAAGCCGAAGTTCGAGTTGCTCGCCCGGAATGTGATCGAGTCGGACACCAGCGTTTTCAACGGAACGCCAGCGATTAGCGAGGGCCAGTTGTTTCTGCGCAGCGATAAGCATCTTTACTGCGTGGGAATAAAGAAATGAGCGCATGACCGGCCGGATTCCATCGCGAACTGTGCGGGGATGCCTCGCGGCCATCAGTGCATTTTCTCTGAGTGGTTGGTTTGCGGTAAGCGCGCCTACGCCGAGTTTTTCTCCTGACGACGCGGCACACAAACGGACGATCGTTCCATTCCTTACGCGGTACTGCCTGAAGTGTCATGGCCCGGAAAAACAAAAAGCAGATTTCCGAGTGGACCGCGATCTGCCGAATAATTTTCTGACGCGTTCGGTGGCGGAAAAATGGAGTGAGGTGCTGAACAAGCTTGACGTCGGCGAGATGCCGCCGAAGGACGAGCCGCGTCTCGCCGCTGCGGATGTTGCCAAAGTGACCGAATGGATTTCACGGGAGCGATTGCGCGGAGAGCAGGCCCGCAAGGGCACGGCCATCGTTCTGCGTCGTCTAAATCGCGCGGAATACAACAACACGATTCAGGATCTGACCGGCGCGGATATCCAACCCGCCGATGAGTTTCCAGCCGATTCGACAGCGGGTGGATTCGACAATAACGGCGGCGTGCTTACCATTTCGCCGCTGCACCTGGAGCTTTACGTCAAGGCGGCCCAACGGATTGTGGATCACGCGATCGTCACCGAGAAGGAGCGCCCCAAGAGCATCAAGTGGCGATTCGAGTTGGAAGACGGCAGCAAGGGCGGCCAACTCGATACGTACCGCACGAATTTCGACGGTCAGTCGATTTTCATCAATGGAGGCAACAATCTGTTCCGTAATGGCATGACGGTCCTCCGGCGGCAGAAATGGGACAGCTTTGCGCAGTTCCATAACTTCAAAGTTCCGCGAGCCGGCTATTACACGATCCGGATGCGAGCCGCCGAGGTAGTGCCGTCTCAGGAGGCGGTGCTCCAGGCTGGAACAGAGATTCATAGAAGAGCGCACCAAAAGCAGGCGGAAAAGATCACGAATGAGGTGCAGCGCCGTGTCTTTAGGGAGGGTTTTGAGAAGCATGATTGGGTTGATCTCCAAAAGCACTTTGCCGAAAATCGGCGCTATCGTTACGGGCCGCCGCGCGTGAAGGTGATGGGCGATCCTGGAAATGCGCGGCTTCTTGGCGAATTCGATGTCGATGCACCCGAAAGTGATCCCAGGATTTATGAAATTCGCGCGTGGCTTGAACCCATCCGGGGCAATGTTTTCATCCGGAACGTCTACCACATTCCCGAACACCACTGGAACTGGTGGGCGCAGCGTGAAGACGCGTTTCCCCGGCCCGAGTTGCTCATCGACTGGGTTGAACTCGAAGGACCGATTTACGACGCGTGGCCGCCAACCTCGCATCGCCGCATCCTTATCGACTCGCCACACCAGGGAAAAGACGAAGAAGCGTTTGCGCGTGATGTGCTGACGAACTTCATGCGACGGGCGTATCGGCGTCCGCTGCGCGATGGGGAAGTGGATTCGAAGCTGGCGTTGTTCCGGCAAGTGCGTCCCCAGCGCGCTTCCTTCGAAGAAGCAATCAAGACTCCGCTCATCGCCATCCTTTCGTCGCCGCACTTTTTGTATCTGGTCGAAGACAGCCCGACCACTGCTTCGCCCACGTCCGGCAGTGCTCAACTGAATCGTCGTCGGCTCAACGATTTCGAAATCGCCAGCCGCCTTTCGTATTTTCTTTGGTCGAGCACGCCCGACGATGAGTTGATTCGGTTGGCCGAGGAGGGACGACTGGCAGATTCAAAGGCGCTCGTGGCGCAAGTGAACCGGATGCTGGCGCACAACCGCAGTGAGCAGTTCGTCCAGAACTTCGCAGGACAGTGGCTTAAACTTCGTGACGTCGGCGTCAATCCGCCGGCCCAACAAATCTACCCGGAGTATGAGGACCATCTGGAAATCTCGATGCGCGGCGAGTCGGAAGCCTTCTTCGAGCATATCCTGCGAAATGACTTCAGTGTCCTGAATTTTATTCGCTCGGACTTCGTAACGATCAACGAGCGGTTGGCTCGCTTCTATGACATCCGCGATGTGAAAGGAGATTACTTTCGCCCAGTGAAGGTCCCTACGGGTGTTCCGCGCGGCGGACTCCTGACGCAGGCATCGATGCTGAGTGTCACTTCAAACGGGACGCGCACTTCGCCGGTCTGGCGTGGCGTCTGGATTCTCGAGCGCATTCTGGGCGACCCGCTTCCTGCACCTCCTCCAGACGTCGGTGACATTCCGCCCGCAGTGCCGGGCATGAACAAAGCCACGCTGCGGGACCGGTTGCGACTTCACCGGGAGCAAGCGCAGTGCGCTCGTTGCCACAACAAGATCGATCCGCTTGGATTGGCCTTGGAGAACTTCAACGCCGCCGGTGAATGGCGTGAACGGGAATCACGGGGCCGCACTTCCGAATACGGTCCAAACGATCCGCTCATTGACGCTCGGGCTCAGTTGCCTGACGGAACCGAGTTTGTCGGGATCGAGGGGCTTCAAACCGAATTGCTGAAGCGCCAGGACAAGTTTTTGCGGTGTCTCGCCACGAAGCTCTACACGTACGCGCTGGGCCGCGAACTGGGT
>CAZCUL010000550.1:0-13433 GCA_964501475.1 uncultured Verrucomicrobiota bacterium
ATCAGGCGGGCCAGAACGCGGTTGTAAAACGGGGTGAAGTTCTCGGGATAAGTCTGCGCCTCCAGCAGGATCAATTCGTACGGGTCGAGGCGGTATTGTTTGTTCACCAGGAACTCGCTCAAAAGCAGGGGTTCCAACGGATGGGGGAATGGGTAAGGCCTCTCCCGGCAAACGTTGACGACGAATTTTACTCGTTCGTCCATGCGCGCGGCGATGGCCTTCGCCACTTCTTCCGCTTTGGATGTCCATTGACCCGTCCGCCTGGCCGCGCACAAGCGAGCAAAGACTTCGCAATCCATCCGCAAATCAATCACCGCTTGCAGGCACTCATCAAATCCGCTCAGCAGCCAGAGGAAGTCTTCCGTCTGCTCGACCGGGCTTTTGTCGCCGCCGATTGTTGAGGCGATTTCCGGCGACCGCAACAGGCTGAGGCCTCCCAGAAGACGTTTGACGGCCGCGGTCCAGAACGGGGTTAAGTGGCGCACAGCTTCTTCCCTCCTTCCTTCCCAGTGGTGAAAATCGCGGCTGACAGTCTCAACCGTTGCTTCGGGCAGCCCGCAGTCCGCCGCCGGCGCAGGCAATCCTGCTTCCAGCAACTGCGCCACTTCCCAGAGCCGGAGGAGACGTTCGTCCGCCAATTCGAGATCTTCGGCGGCCAGTTTCGCCTGCGGCAGCAGCTTTTCCATCTGCAATCGCAATTGCTCCACTTCCAACGGATGCGGCGCCGCATAGGCCAGCGTCTTGTTGCTGTGAAAGAGAAGCGGACGCAAAGGAGTGACCGCGCCCGAAAAATAACGCCGGATGATTGCCAGGTCCGCGGCCGGGTCGTGCCTGGGCGGGCTGGAGAGCTGGAACTGCTTTTCTTCGAGCGGTTCGTTCAGGACGCTGGAGTAATAGAGGAAGGTGACGTGCCCGGCCAGAGATTCGGAATCGGGCAGTAAGGCGGCAGCCGGCCCGGGCGAGAGCAGCACTCCCGGTTCGGCCGCCTTTTCGGCGCGACGAATTCGTTCCGCGTCCGATGGACGGGTATCGGTGGTCTCGGTTTTCTTTTTCCCGGCCGCCGCATACATTTTCGCCTGTTCTTCGGCGGAAATTCCGTTCGCATGCGCCAGGATCGCCTCGGGCAGGGAACCAATCGGACGGCGTTCGTTCGACCAAAGTTCGTCTGACAGTTCAAACACCTTCATCGCTCCGGCGTTCAAACAGTGCAGTCGGCGCAAAGTGGCCGCGAATCCCTCGCTCCCCGCAATCTTGATCGAATACCCGTCCGCGTCGAATTCGCGGTGACGGAGCGTGTGGCAACAGACGAGCCGCGACAGCTTCATGAACAACCAGAGCAGGCGGCGGCTGCACCAAATCCCGGATTTGGCCAGTTCAAAGAAAATGCGATAATGCCACTCGGCGTTCGCAGTGCGGTCTTCCAGCCAGGCGTCCCAGGAGTCCCGCTCGTAAACGAGACGATGGAACCAGGTGTCCATGCGCCTCATGGTATAGGCGATGCGCATGGTTGTGCCTTGAGCGAAATAGCCGAGTTCACGCGCGAGCATCCCGGCAAAACCCCGCAGGTCCATTCCCGCGATCACGGGCAGGCCGATGTCCAAAGTGAGATCGCCCTTGAGCATGCCCCACCAGTTTTCGTCGAAGGCAGCTTCAACTTTCACGAAGGAGTGAATCTGGATCCGTCTGGGGACAGGGGCCTTCAAGGTCCGACACAGGCGCTCAACCAGTTCAAACAATTCCGGAGCTTCCTCCGGCTTCAGCACGTAACTGCCCGGAGCCAGCGGTGGTCGCGCAAAGAGCGGCTTGAGCAGAAAACAGGTCACGATTGCGCTCGCCGCCATGGGCCCGAGATAAACCAGCCACTTGAGAAGCGCTCCTGCCGGACTGTAAGTCTTCCACTGAAAGATCGAAGTGTGTTCGGTGGCGTGATAGTATCCGGCGTATGCGCTCGCGGCCACCAACACCAGGTAAACCGCCGGCAGAACGGTCATGGTGATGACAGCCAGGACCAGACTGATCCGGTAGGAGGCAGGCGGCGCCGGCGGCTTGATTCGACCCGAAAGAGCGTCGAGAGCTTTACGCACCGAGTCTCGACTGCACCCGGCATCCGAAGCGGAGGGGAGTTTGGGGCTCATGGGAACCTCCTTGTTTTGTATTCTCTGTTCGCCTGACACTTTGCAGGCTTTCTCCACGCTTAGCAGCCTTTGGGCCAGCGGCATTGCCGCCTGCCGGGCAAGCCGGACCTTGAAATCCTGGAAACGCCCCTAATACCTCGCGCGAGCGCCTGGAGTGCGAGGAGCTTGCTCCCGCTCTCTCTCGCCGAGCGCGCCCGACCATCTGGCGCTAAGAGTCAAACCCTCGGTCATCGTCACAAAGCGCCGGCAAGCCGGACGCACTCCAGACGCCGCGCGCGGTTCGGAAGCGCGAAACCGGCGAGGGCGCCGGCCGCCTTTCCGCGCTTGAAATTGTCGAAACGTGATTGGCGCATTCGTCAGTGAATCATTGGCAAGAAAATTGAGGGCAAGAAGATGAACCTGCGATCCGCCGCAGCTATTGCCCGATTCGGATAATATCGAGCCTGAACAACCGCACGGACGTCACTGCGAATCGACTTCGAATCCCAATTCGCGCAGGCGGTGGAGCTTGTAGATGAGGGTGCGCCGGCTGATGCCGAGGGCTTTGGCTGTCTCGGTCCGGTTGAAGTCGTGCTTGCGCAAGGCGGCAACAATCGCCTGGTGTTCCCGCTCTTCCAGCCGTTCGGCATCGGCCGGCGCGGCGGTGGGGTTCTCCGCCGCGCCGGTGCGGACCCTGGCCGGGAGATGTTCGGGCAGAATCAATTCGCCGCGGGAAAGAAGCGCCGCACGCTCCATGGCGTTGTGCAGCTCCCGGACATTGCCCGGCCAGCCGTAGCGCTGAATCACTTCGCCAACTGCTGGCGATAACCGCGCCTTGCCGCCGGTCAACCCGGCAACGATCTGACTGGCCAGCGGGAGAATGTCCTCGGGCCGTTCGCGGAGCGGAGGAGTCTGGAGTTCCACCACATTGAGCCGGTAGAAGAGGTCCTCCCGAAAGCGCCCCGCTTTAACCTCTTCCTCCAGGTTGCGGTTGGTGGCGGCGAGGAGTCGGGCGTTGGTCCGCATCTCGCGGTTCGAGCCGATGCGCTGGAAGCGGCCATCCTGGGTGACCCGAAGCAGCTTGGCCTGAAGCAGCGGGGACATCTCGCCAATCTCGTCCAAAAAGATAGTGCCGCCATCGGCCAGTTCGAAGCGCCCAATGCGCTGCGAAGTCGCTCCGGTGAACGCGCCTTTCTCGTGACCGAACAGTTCGCTCTCGAGCAACGTTTCGGGGATGGCGGCGCAATTGACTTTGACCAGCGGCCCGGAAGCGCGGTTGCTCCAGGCGTGGATAATGTCCGCCAGCACCTCCTTGCCCACGCCGCTTTCTCCCGTGAGGAGCACGCGACTGTCGGAAGGCGCAACCAGAGCGGCATCGCGGAACACAGCCTGCATGAGCGGGCTGCGCGCGATGATATTTCCCGGCAACTGCTTGTCTTCGCTGAACTGGATGGGCTTGCTTTCGGCCAGGCCGGTGGCGTGGCAAACCGAGGCGAGCAATTCGTCCAGATCGATGGGTTTGGACAGATAATTGACGGCGCCATCCCGCATGGCGCCCACGGCTTCGCGGATGTCCGCGTAGGCTGTGACCAGAAGCACCGGAAGCTGCTGGTCAAACTGGCGCGCCCGACGCAGGGTTTCCAGACCGGACATGCCAGGCATGCGGACATCGGAAATCATCATCTTGAAGCCGCCGCCGCGCAGGACTTCGAGCCCCTCTTCGCCGGAGGCGACCGGGACGGTGTCAAAGCCCTGACCTTTCAGAAACGAATCCAGGAGGCTTCGCTGCGCGGAATCGTCGTCCACGATCAGAATCCGGGGCGCTTTGCGACTGCCGTTTCCAGCTTCAGGCGGCATGCTCTTTCACTTTGGGGAGGATTTTGAGGTGGGTGATGCGGAAGGCGGCGCCTCTGGGCTCGTTGGCGAGGCATTCGATCTCCCAGCCGTGGGCCAGGACGATCTGCTGCACCACGGACAGTCCCAGGCCGGTCCCCTTTTGGTGGGTTGTGAAGTAGGGCTTAAAAATCTCGGTGCCATGTTCCGGAGCCACGCCCGGTCCGTTGTCCCGCACTTCCAGGAAGGCTCCCGAGCCGTTATGCGCCGTGATCCGGATTTCCCCGTCGCGATCCACGGCCTGAATGGCGTTCAGCACCAGGTTGAAGAGGGCCTGGCGCAGAAGTTGTTCATCGGCCTCGATGGTCAGACCGCCATCGTCCACCTGTAAGCGAATGTTCTTTTCCTCGATGTCGTAATTGAGGGCCCGGGCCACCTCGCCAATGACGGTGCCGAGGGCAACGGGCGAGCGCCGGACCTCGCGCGGCCGGGAATAATTGATGAACTCGTTCAGTTGGGCGGTGACCCGGTCTGCCTCGTCCACGATGTCTCGCGACCTGGTCCGAATCGCTGTCGATGCGTCGCCTTGTTTTGAAATCATTTGCGCCAAACCGCGAATGATGTTGAGCGGATTGCGCGTTTCGTGGGCCAGGCCGGCTGCGGCCAGGTTCATTTCCTTCAAATGCGTATTCAATTCGCTGGCGCGAAGCAGGCGCAGTTGGAGTTGGGACGATTTCCCCAGGTTACGCCAGGCCAGGCCCAGGCCGAGGACGGACACAGTGGCAAGACAAGCGATGAGCCCTCGCATCCACAGGTCCTGAAGGGAGGCGCGCCGAAGTCCGTCGGTGGACATGGCGATGACAAAACCGTGAAGGCCTCTTTTCTGGAGAAGCGCCTGATAATCCTCCTCATCCATCCACGGAGGGCGTCCGAAGCGCCTCCCTCGGGAGCGGCCCCTTTCGCCGCGCGGTTCCGGGGAGTCGTCGCTTTCGGAGCCTGCCACTGCAGTCCCGCTGGCGTTGGTCCCTCTATCGTCGGTGCGGAGCTCGCTTCGGTCCCGCTCCTGCCTGCGGTCTTCGTCGCGCCGCCGGTCTTCGTCGCGGCGGTCCTCGCGTTTGTCGTCATCGCCCGGCTCGCGCCTGGGAAGGATGATGGTGCGCCGTTCGGCCTCGCCCTCTCGTGGGACACTTGCCCCCAGATCGACCAGGTTGACGACTGTGACGTCTTCCTTATCCCAACGGACGCCGTTTTGGATCATGTCCTGTGTTTCCAGGTCGATAGGTTCGCCGGCGGAAACGACAATTTCGCCGGCGGCATTGAGGAGGGCGACAGATTTGAGTTCGCCCGATTTGATCAATTCCTTCAAAGCCGGTTCGAGGCGTTCCTGCAGCACGATGCCGCCGAACCATCGCTGGGAACGGATGACCAGCCCGAGAGTGGCGGTAATATCGCGCGACCGGTTCAAAAGGGTTTGGCGCACGGCCTTCTTCACCCGGTCGTGCTCGATGATTTGCCAGGCGATGATCAGACCCCAGGCCAGAAGCAAAAGCCCATAGACCAGATTGGTGCGTTTGCTCATGCGGGCATGGGGGAAGGTCTAGTGCGGGCGTTTCGGATCATTTCCGGTTCTTGCCCGATTTCGACTCGGGTTTCAAGGGCACTCCTTCGAGGAAGCGGTTCAGTTCCTCCTCCGAAAACGCCTTGGGCGCCAGCTCGAGCTTCGTTCGCTCCGGGGTGTTCAAAAGCGCCAGGCCGGCGGGCTCGCGGACGATGTGCGGCGTCAGGAAGATCAGCAGCTCGGTCTTGGTGGTGTCTTTGATCTTCCGCTTGAAAAGGTTGCCAAGCAGCGGGATGTCTCCCAGGAGGGGAATCTTGTTTTCGGTTTGCCGTTTGTCGTTCTGCATCAGCCCGCCGATGATGACCGTTTGCCCGTCGAGGGTGACGACGACTGTGTCCGCCGAGCGGAGGTTGATGATCGGAGCGCTCGCGCCGGTGGCAATGGGGATGGATTGCTCGGAGAGGGAGGAGATTTCGGGCGAAACGATCATTTCCACGAGGTTCTCGGAGGTGATGAATGGTGTGACGCGCAGAATGATGCCCACGTTCTGGTACTGGACGGAGTTGATGGCATTGCCAAAGGTGTCAAAGCGGACGTTGGTAATGAGCGGGACAGACTGGCCGACGGTGATGACGGCCTGCTGATTGTTGCGGGCGAGGATGGATGGCCTGGAAAGCACCTCCATCTTTCCGGCCTGGGCGATGGCGCGCAAAGTGGCCTGATAATTATTTCCAATGACCTGGTAAAGGCCTGCGCCCGGCGGGATAGGCGCGAAGCTTTGGATCGGAATTCCGAGAGCATTGAGCACGGCGCCGGTGGCCGAATTGCCGAGCCCGGAGAGGCCGAGCACCTGCGCGCCCGCTCCGGTCGCGCCGTCCACATTATGAGTGGCGCCCCCCTCAATGCCGAAATCGAGGCTGTTCCGGTAGGTGACCTCGAGGAAAACCACATTGATCAGCACCTGCGGCTGGGGACGGTCCAGATTTGTGATGACCTGGCTGACGTGTTCGCCCGTCTGCTCGTCGGTGACGACAATGATCGTTCGCGTCTCGGGATCAATTGTGATGGTGGCATCGCCGACCGTGCTCGGGCTGGGGTATTGCCGGGTCTGCGAGGCGCCGGTGGCGCGTTGGCCGCCTGGCGGGATTTGCTGCGCCTGAATGCCGGCAGCAGCCAGGAGCAGTCCAAGCAGCAGGATGGAGGCGTGCTCCCAGGATTGCGGCGAAACCGCAACCATCTTTTGCCGCGCTAAGCGGTTCTTAAATATCATGATTCAGCGAGGTTGATCTACGGGAACGTCTGGCCCGAGCGGCCGCCTGTCCCCACGCCTCCGGAACCGAACCCGGAGTTTCCAAAACCTCCGGTGTTGCCAGTCACGCCCTGGTTTTGGGTTTGGCGCCGGTTGGTCAGGGCACTGTCCTGCTCGGAGGTGTTGCGGTTACGGCCCGTTTGGGTGCCGGTGCGGTTGAAAAGATCCGTGAGAATGCGTTCGACTTCGCCGGGATCGGCGTTTGCGAGCGGATAAACAAAGACCCTCTCCTTCCTCGCCGAATTGGCGTCGATCTCCGTGATCATCTGGGCGATCTGAGGCATGAGTTCGCCGGGAGCGCTGACAATGATCGAGGAGGTGCGCTGGTCCGGCACGGCCACGACGCGGCTCTGCTTTTTGGCGCGGCTGCTCGTCTCCGGTTCGTTGTTTCGGCTTCGGCCACGAAAGAATTCCGCAGGCCCGAATCGGACCCCCGAGGATCGCTGGTTATTGTCCGTCCTCGATTCATCCGGAAACAGGCTGGCCAGAATCTCGGCCATTTCAACGGGGCTGGAGTTGACGAGCGGAAAGACGCGCAACTCGGTGATGTCCGCCACACTCACGTCAATCTCCTTAACCAGTTGTTCGATGGCAGGAATCAATTCATCCGGCGCGCTCACCACCAATGCATTGCTCCGTTCGTCGGCCACGGCCACGACGCGCGATGCCACTTTCAGGGCCTGACTGTCGCCCGTGCCTTCAGGCTGGTTTCCCCCGTCGCGGTCCCCGCCAAAGCGGCTGGAAAAGCGCGAGCGGCGGTCGTTGTTATTTTGTTGGGGCGGCGTGAAGAGTTCCTTGACCGATGTGGCCAGTTCTTTCGCATCTGCAAAGTGCAACGGAAAGACGCGAAGGGTCGAGATGCTGGAAATGGAGGTATCGAGCGCCTGGACAATTTCCGCCATGCGACGGACGTCGGCTTGAGTGGCGGTAAGCACCAGGGCGTTGCCGCTCTCGTTGGCTGTGAGGTTTGCGTAGGTGGGCAGTAACGGTTGCAGGTCTTTGGTCATCTGCATGGCATTCGCGTAGCGAACGGGAATGATCTGCGTAATCATCTCGTCCGACCGGGGAATCTCTTCCGGATCACCTCCGCTTTGCACTGGGATCTGGCGCTTCTTGGCTTCGTCGCGGCTGACGATGGTCAGTGTCCGGTCGTTGCGAATCGCCGCGTAGCCTTTCTGATAAAGGATGGTGTTGAGCAGATCCACGGCTTCCTCTTTTGTCAGAGCCTGATTGCTCCACACGTCCACGGTTCCTTGCACCGGCGCTTCCAGAACGATAATGAACCCGGCGGCTTCGCTGAGGTAATTCAGCACCATATCCAGAGGCACACCGCGAAAGTTCAGGCGCAACCCATCTCCAGGAGTTGCGGTGGTGGCGGGCGACGGCGCCGGGACCTCCTGCTCGGGAGGCGGCGTGAGCGGTTCCTGGGCCGCGGGGGGCGGGGCGGGGTCGGCGGCAGGCGCGGGCAAGGGCTGTTCCTGCGGAGGATCGGCTGGTTGTGCGGCGGCAAAGGCGCAAACGCCAAGCAGACTTGCCAACACTATCAGAGTTTTCGTTTTCATTTATTTATCTCCTGTTCACGTTGTTGCATCAGCCTCTTCAAAATATCACTCTCTTCCCCGCTCGAAGGGGCGCCGGCGCTGGCGTTGGTTTGGACGCCCGGGCTTGCGCTGGCCGGCTCGCCGGATGTTCGCGTCCAGCTCCGGCTTTCGGTCGATTGGCTGCGCGCGCCGATTTCCCATTCTCCATCCCCCTGCTTTCTCATTTCCATGCCTACCGGCAGCTTAACCTCCTGCCCGTCCGCATCCAGCTTTACATAGTTCTGGGAAATCTCCGCGATCTTGTGGCCGGCGATGGTGTCGGCGCGATGGAAGGCCCTTCGGTATTCCGAACTGGTGCCGTCGAAAAACGCAACGCGTTTCTGGTCATAACTCATGGTGCCTACCAGGGCGAAAGCCTCCCGGCGAACGGCCCGCTCAGGGTCCATTTCCGTGCGGACGGGGGATCGGCTTGATCGGGCCGAGCGGTTTGGGTTGAAGATGTTCCGCTCGGAAATGACGCGAAACGACTCGAAAATTCGGCCCGCATCGCTCCCGGGCTCCTGCGCGCTGAGCGCCGCGGGGGCCGCCAGGAACACCGTCGATATTATTGAAAGCAGAGCGCGTTTCATGGTTGCGACGGATTGAGGAGGAGGCCGCTGACTTGCAAGCCCAGCGCCAACTGCTGGCCGCTATTATCCCGAGCAGTAATCTCCAATGCTTCCACTTTCAAAGCCAGAGGATCTTTTTCCACGTTATAAAGAAAGCGAGTCAAGGCCTCGATGCCGCCAAAGGCGTCCGCCCGGCACTCCAACGACCAGTGTTCCTCGCTGCCCCGCTTCCATTGCGGCTTGATGGATGTGATACTGATCCGGCTGTCCGCCGCCCAGCGCTCGAAAGCGCGCAGAAGCTTGTTCTCCGCCGCCGAAATGTCGCTGGGCAGGGTGTTCGTCCTCATGCTTTCCCAGCGGTCGCGAATGGCATTCTCCCGGTCGAGCAACAGGGAGCCTTGATTCACAGACTGCTCCAAAGCTGTGATCCGTGTCGATCTCTCTTTCCAGGTGGCTGCCAAAGGCGTCAGGACCAGCTTGTCGGCCGCCAATATGGCCAGGCCCCCGATGGCAACGAATGCCAGGATGTGCTGGCGGTTCTTAATTTTCACGAGCCGCTCCCTCCCTCCATTGAAAGTTAAACGTGAACTGCATGGGGGTCTTTCCCCGCACCTGGTCCACTTTCAAATCATTCACCTGTCGGTCCGCCCGCAGTTGATCGAGCATTTTCAAAAAAGCCTGGTTGTCATTGGCAATGCCCGTGCAGGTCACAGTGGCAGGTGTGCGCACCTCGATGGTCTTGGCCGAAACTACGCCCGCTTCGGGAAAGGCCGTGGTGACACTCCGCAGAATGCTCAGGCTCGGAAACGAGTCGTCGAACCAGGGCCTGAACCGTTTGATCTGCTGCTGCATCGCGTCCAGTTCGGCCACCTTTGGTTCCATGGTTGCCCAGGTGGCCTTCAGCCGGGAGAGCCGCCAATGCTGGTAAAGGAAAGTGGCGGCAATCAGGAACAGGATGGCGGCAGCCGCGGCCCCGGCCGTCGCGAACTTCCGCGAAGAAACTTTAACGGCGAACTGCTGCCAGGAACTGACCTTCGGCGGCAGAAACTCGAAGGGAGGTTTCGCTCCGGTCAAAAAACGGGCGGCCAGACTGACCGCGGCCGACACCGGGACTTCCGGCGGAAGCCGCTTGCTGAATTCATTGGGCGCATAAGCCTGGACAATCTCGACCGGCAACCCAGGCGGCGTTAATTGCGAGCCCAAAGTGGCCGCAAGTCTGCGGACGGCTTCGCCCCGGCCGAAGAGTCGGACTTTCCGCAAACGCTCCCGAACCTCGGTGGGCAACTGACCGAGCGTAATCCTCAACTCTCGCGCGAGCTGATCGGCATCGATCTCCTTTTGCGATGCGTCCGCGTGCGCCGCCTCCTCGAGCGCCCGGAAGGCCACGAGTCCCCCGCCGCATGTGATCTGCAAACCCAGGCTGTTTTCGCCCACCGCCAACGCGACCGTGCCGTCCGAAGCTTCGTCCTGCGGGTTTTGCAAAGCGGCCATCGCCGGCATGAAACTGAGAGGGCGAAGCTGCGCCAGTCTTAAGGCTTTCTCGAGTTGCAGCAGGTGGTTCCTCGGAATCGCCAGAAGCGTCACGTATCTCGCCCCGTCCCCCGCCTCGCATTGCGAAGACGTCGTGGAAAGCAAGTCCGGGCTGTAGGGAAACCCGCGTTCGGCCTCGATTTCGAGAAAGCTTCCAATGTCCGCATCCGGCAGGTCGGGCAATTTCGTCTGCAAGCTCAGCACCCAACTCGCGGGCAGCGCCACGATACAGCGGCGCTGCGAAACCCCGGCCTGATCGAGATGGTTGCGGATTTCGCGTCCGACCAGTTGCGGATCGTCCGTAAGCGGGTTCAAGGCCAGCGAAACGGTGAAGCCTTTCTTGACCTGGAGCGATCCGTTCGAGCGGCGAACCACCGCGCCTTCCAACCGGCTGCCATCCAGCGCCAGGGCCAGAACCTCGAACGGAACATTCTGTTTTCGCATTCTCGAAATCATCGCGCCTCCTTTGCCAGGGCCAAAAGGTTGCGGACTTCAGGGCCAAGCGCCCACCCCAGGTGCGTCAACTCCCGCCGCGCCACCACCTCGGGAGCTTCGCCGCTCGTATCGAAGAAATACTTCACCCTGGAATAACCCCGCCCATGATGGCCCACCGCCGCAATGTCCGCGGTCCACTGATAACTTCGGGCCGTCAGAAATGGTCCGGCTTGGGTGGCGCTGTTCTCGTCCAGAACTTCGGTCACCCAGGCAAGCGAACCGGGATCGTCCGGGCTCGATTGCCGGTGCGCGACCAGCAACGGCGCCTTCTCCGGGCCGATCCCGGGAATGCACGCCAAAACAGCTTCACTGGCCGTGTTCACATTGACCAGGCCCTGGATGTAATCATCGTTCGAGACGCTGATTTCACCGGAAAGCAGCGTCATCTCCGCGGCAGTCAGGCGGCCGCGAACAAAGAATTCAAGGACGCTTCGGATGTTGTTTCGGGCGGGGCCGATCCGGTTCAGAATCTCATTGGCGCGGGCAGCCTGGAAATGTTCCTCGAGAAGGGCCGAGAGCTCCTGCTGGCTGGCGCTGGTCACATTCAGACGCCTCGATCCATCGCTCCGGGTGTTCGGTTCGCGACTGTAAACGGTCAGATACTCGAGGAGGCCCGGGTCCAACCTTCCATCGCGATTGTCGTTCGGCGGCGACAGATCGCCGTCGTTCTCATTCGGATCCAATACGCCGTTGAGGTTCGTGTCCTCACCGTAGAGAATGTCCAACTGCGCGCCGGCCACCAGGCGCACTTCGTCCACCGACTCGAAGTTCGCGTTCTTGCACCGATAAGCCGGGGTGCGCCGCAGATAGGTCTCCGACTCCGCGCCGCCGGGTGTTATTTCATCATCGGAATCGCGCCAGTCCACGATGGCGGCGGCCAATTCCGGCGTCATGCCCGGGAGCGCTTCAAGCATTTCGCGGGTGGCGGTGTTGAGATTCAACCTGGAAGCCTCGTCCGCCAGCCGAAAGACAGGTTCATTGAGCGCATGGGCGGGATCGTCGCGCCCGATCAGCCAGAAGAGCGATTCGCCCACCGGAACGGCTTCGGCGTAGTAGGTTAACGGATCGGGCAGCAATCCTGGCTCTTCCACGGAGGCCAGCACGTTGCTCACGTAGCGCGCTGCTCCTTCTATGGCCTGTTCGGCTTCAAGGGCGGCCACGCGGTTGTCCGCCGCCCGCAGTTCGAGCGACATCGATTGGGCGAAATAGAGCGCCACCGCCACCAGGCCGAACGCCACCCAGAGGACAATGATCAGCACCGAACCCCGCCGCAGGCCGCGGTCAGGCTTGAACCGGTGAGGAGATTCGCGCCGGACCTTCATAACTGCCCTTCCTCGGCTTGCCCGCTTTGATTGGTCTGCGCCTGCACGTAAATCGGCACTACCAACTCGATGGGAGCGGCGCGGAGCCGGGCCGGGACGTTCTGCTGCGTCGCCAGCACAATCTGCAGCTTGATGGCTTGCGGCAGGGGCGTCTCTTCCGCGGTCGAATCCCATGCGTCCGCCCATTGAGTGCCGTCGTAGTAAGCAAAGGCCAGTTCCTCCACGCCGCTCATCAGCCATTGAAAGGCGGGCTCCTCTTGCAACGAAGGAAGCAGGTTGCGCGTCACCGTTCGAACCAGGTCCTTGCCGCCGATTTGATTGGTCGAGTCCACCAGCAAGTAGGAAATCTTCTGCACTTCGGCCCAGGGCGAGGTTTCGTTGATGACGCCCGAAGCCGTGAAGAACTCGGGGCTGGCCTGCCCATTCATCAGTCCGACAGTCGGGTTGCTTTGCAGCATTCCGGAGAGCGCGCCTCCGGGCGGAACGATGTTGGCGAGGTCCCGTTTTATGATCGCGAGCGCCTGCTGGATGGGCAGCGCTTCGTCCATGCTGGCCGCAGTCGTGTTTCGCAGCCGGATGGCCCCGTATAAGACGCCATGAATCGCCACCAGCACGATTGCGAAAATGACGACTGCGATCAGCACTTCGAGCAAGGTGAACGCGCCGGCGGTTTCTTTGCTGTGGCGCAGCGGCCTCATAGGCTGGAACCTCCGGAGAGCGTGCTGAGGCGCACGTCGTAATCCTTGCCTTGAACGGCAAAGACCACCTGCACAGTCAGCAAGTCCATCCCGGCTTCAGCCCACCGTTCGGAGCGTAAGAACCAGCGGTATTCCTGAGTGCCTTCATGGATGGCGCCGCTTTGGACGAGTCCTTGCGCCTGGCCCGTCACCATCAGTTCGGCCAGGACGCGTTCAGCGACTCGCGCGGCCGCCGCTTTCCGAATGCCCACCTGCCCGGCCTGGTGGGCAATGCGCAAACCTTCCACCGCCACCGGAATCACGATGGCCATGAAGACCAGCGCTGCCAGCACCTCGGCGAGCGTGAAGCCGTCGCCACGCCGGTCAGCGAAGCAACAGCTCAGGCGGTGTTGAAGAAATTTCATAATGCAAACGATTGGCGCTCC
>CAZCUL010000551.1:0-3328 GCA_964501475.1 uncultured Verrucomicrobiota bacterium
GGCGTCTCGGTGGGACTCGTCTGCAAATCTCTCCTCGGCAAAGCGCATACAGTGATGGCCGAAGGCGGCATCGCCGCGGCCCTGGCCAACGTGGACGATCGCGATAACTGGCGCGTCCATTTCGCCGACACCATGCGCGGCGGACAATACGTCAACAATTGGCGCATGGCCGAGATTCACGCGAAAGAGGCGCCCGACCGCGTGCGCGAACTGGAAGCCTGGGGCGCTGTCTTTGACCGCACCCAGGACGGACGCATTCTTCAACGCAACTTCGGCGGGCACAAGTATCCGCGTTTGGCGCACGTGGGCGACCGCACCGGTTTGGAAATGATTCGCACCTTGCAGGACCACGGCGTTCACCAGGGCATTGACGTCCAGATGGAGTGCACCGTCCTGGCGCTGCTCAAGGACGGCGAACGGGTGGCCGGCGCTTTGGGTTACGATCGTGAGCGCGGGCGTTTCCGCGTGTTCCGCGCCAGGGCGATTGTTCTGGCTACCGGCGGCATTGGCCGCGCCTACAAAATCACCAGCAACAGTTGGGAATACACGGGCGACGGCCATTCGCTGGCCTACCAAGCGGGGGCGGAATTGATAGACATGGAGTTCGTTCAGTTCCACCCCACGGGCATGGTCTGGCCGCCGAGCGTGATGGGAATTCTGGTGACCGAAGGCGTGCGCGGCGAAGGCGGCATCCTGTTGAATCGCGAAGGCAAACGATTCATGTTCGCCGACATCCCGGACAATTACAAAGCGCAGACCGCCAACAACGAAGAGGAAGGCTGGCGCTACTGCCAGGGTGACAAAACCGCCCGGCGGCCGCCCGAGCTGCTCACGCGGGATCACGTCGCGCGCTGCATTGTGCGCGAGATCAAGGCCGGCCGGGGCAGCCCGCACGGCGGGGTGTTCCTGGACATTTCATGGATCAAACAAAAGCTGCCCAACGCCGCCGAGCACATCAAAAAGAAGCTGCCCAGCATGTATCATCAGTTCAAGCAACTGGCTGACATTGATATTACCAGGGAGCCGATGGAAGTGGGGCCGACAACGCATTACATCATGGGCGGCATTCGGGTGGACGCGGAGTCGCAGATGTCGCGCGTGGCGGGCTTGTTCGCGGCCGGTGAATGCGCCGCGGGGATCAATGGCGCCAACCGGCTCGGCGGCAATTCGCTTTCCGATCTGCTCGTGTTTGGAAAGCGCGCCGGCGAGTTTGCCGCGACCTTTGCAAAGGAACACGGCGCCGGCTCCATCCAGATGGATCAAGTCGAGGCCGCCGCGCGCCGGGCCCTCGAACCGTTTGACCGGGCCGGGGCGGCCGCCAAAGGCGAAAACCCTTACGCCATCCAGCACGAACTTCAGGAGGTGATGCAGGACCTCGTCGGGATTGTGCGGCGCGAGGATGAAATGGCCCGGGCCCTCGAGGCGATTCAGGCCTTGCGCGAACGCGCCGCCAATGTCGTTGTGCATGGCAACCGCGAATACAATCCCGGCTGGCACACGGCCAATGATCTGCCGAATTTGTTGACGGTTGCGGAAGCCGTCACCCGCGCAGCGCGCGAGCGCAAGGAAAGCCGCGGCGCCCAGTTCCGCGTCGATTTTCCGGGCAAGGACGAGAGTTTCGGACGATGCAATCTGGTCGTCTGCAAAGGTTCCGATGGCGCAATGCACATCCGGCGCGAAACGATCCCTGAAATGCCCGCCGAGTTGAAAGAGATCGTTGAGAAAATGACGTGAGTTAGATGTAGAAGCGTCGAAAGCATTGCAAGCGGCAATACGTATGAAAGGTGAGAAGACGGCCAGCCACAGAAAAGCGGCTCCGGCGGCGCGGGATCGAAAACGGTTCCGCACGTTTGGATATCTGGAAATCTGCCAGGTCGCGCGGGAATTTCGGAAGGCGGCGTCGCAGGTGAACCGGCCTCCGCCGGTCGGCAGGATAAGCGAAGATGAGCTTGGCCGGTTGCTGGACGAATCAGCCGCGCTCCCGCTTCAACTTTTTAACCCTTCAACGCTTCAATCATGAAATCCGCCACCTTCAGAATCTGGCGCGGGGACGCAAACGGGGGCGCGTTCTGCGACTACACGACCGAGGTCAGCGAGGGCATGGTCGTGCTCGATGCCATTCATCGCATTCAGGCAACGGAGGCGACTGACCTGGCCTGCCGTTGGAATTGCAAGGCCGGCAAGTGCGGGTCGTGTTCGGCGGAGGTCAACGGAATGCCCAAGCTCATGTGCATGACGCGGCTGAACGATGTGCCGCTTGACAAACCGGTGACGATCCAGCCCATGCGGGCGTTTCCGCTGTTGAAGGACCTTGTCACGGATGTTTCGTGGAATTTCACTGTGAAAAAGAAGATTGCGAGGTTCACGCCGCGCCCGCCCGACGCGCCCGACGGCACCTGGCGGATGAAACAGGAGGACATTGATCGCCTGCAGGAGTTTCGCAAGTGCATCGAATGTTTTCTTTGCCAGGACGTTTGCCACGTGCTGCGCGAACATCGCCTGCATGAACAATTCATCGGCCCGCGATTTTTGATTCATGTGGCAGCTTTGGAAATGCACCCGCTCGATACCCAAAACCGAACCGAGGAACTGAGGAAGGCTTTTGGGATCGGCTATTGCAACATCACCAAGTGCTGCACCAAGGTCTGCCCCGAAAACATCGCGATCACCGACAACGCCATCATTCCGCTCAAGGAACGTGTGGTGGACGAGTTTTATGATCCGTTGACGGCGCTGTGGAAACGACTGCGCGGAACTTTTAGACGGCCCTCCGCGGATGCAGGGGTTTAAATAAAGTTTAAAACACTTGGCGAACCAGACCATGTTCGAACTCAAACCTCTTTCCCGGGAAGCGATTCCGGCGGCGCTGGAGAGGGCGACGCGATACCGGCTGCTCAACGAACCGGGCGAAGCCGAGAGCATTTGCCTGGACGTTCTGCAGGCCGATCCCGACAACCAGGAGGCGCTGATTGTGCTGGTGCTGGCAATGACGGACCGCTTTGGCAAAGGCTACGCCATTTGCGATACGGAGATCCAGGAGGTGCTGGGACGGATTCGCGGCGATTACCAGCGCGCGTATTACACAGGGATTGCCTGCGAGCGCAGAGCCAAAGCGCGGCTGGCCAACAGCACTCCGGACGCCTCCCACGCGGCCTACGATTACCTTCGGGAAGCCATGATCTGGTTCGAGAAGGCGGAGGCGCTGCGTCCAACCGGCAACGACGACGCCCGATTGCGCTGGAACGCCTGTGCCCGAATCATCATGCGCAATCAACTCCGCCCCCGCCCGCCGGAGCCGTTCGAGCCGGCCCTGGAATAGCGGGAAAGG
>CAZCUL010000552.1:0-9373 GCA_964501475.1 uncultured Verrucomicrobiota bacterium
GGGAGTCCGCCAGGTTTTGGACTGCCCGCCCTCCATAGTATTACGGCGGACGGGCGCCAGTCCTCTGGCGCTTTGCCCGCGGGCAAAGGATGGACGGCGGACGAATCTTGCCCATCAGTTTCAGCACGCTCCGGAAGAAAGCGGTAGAGGACTAAGAGGACTACCGCACTCCAAGACGCTTCGCGTTCACCGGAGCCGCTGGGATGGATTGGGCTTTCAGTCCCCAAGGCCTCGAAGTGCGCCGCCGGAATGAGGCATTCGGTCATTTGGAATCCACTTGTGGGCCGCCTTCCCTCAAGCGAACATCCTTCATGCGCCGCAGCAGACAGTGGGGATTCAGCCTGATCGAATTGCTGGTGGTGGTGGCCGTGATCGCGATCCTGGCCGCATTACTGTTGCCAGTGCTGGGCCAGGCGAAGGACAAGGCCAAACGAGCGGCCTGCATGTCCAACTTGAGACAGATTGGCGTCGCGTTCGCCCTCTATTTGTCCGAACAACAGGACCGCTTTCCAGACCGGCGCGATTTGAAACAAAGTCTCGGATACCAGCCCTGGGGTAGCTGGCCGCCATCCGATCCACGGAGCGGTTGGGCTCTGCTGGTGCTGCGTGAAGAGTTGAAGAACGACGCTGTCTGGCTTTGTCCGGCAATCGAAAGTTCACCGCTTCGAGACGTTGAACAGTGCCGTCAAAGCGTTTCGAACGGTCCCGCCGCGCCCTTTTCCACATATTGGATGTGGCGCTTTGACCGCGTGGATGATCCGGTCCCGTTGGATAACTTTTGGGGCAAGACCATCGATCAGAGCGTGGCGGATTTGCGGCAGTTGAACAGCGCGTTCATCGGAGTGCCGGAGGGCGTGGCGGATGTGGAGATGGCGGTGGACCCTTATTTTCCAAACACAGTGGCCTCTTTGGCCCCGGAACTTCGCGGCCGCGCCGTTCACAGAGGGGGTCGGAATCGACTCTTCCTGGACTGGCATGTGGAGTTCTTCAAAGACTTGCGAACCCGATAACTGGCTTCAGGAGCTGACCCTCTCGCCAACGTCCCTGGACGCTCAGCGAGCAAGATTCTTCGATTAAAATGATCGCCGGTCGGCTTGGCCGTTATTGGGAAGTTTGAGATTGGCGGCTGGAGACGGGTTCGCTAAGTTACGGTTGCTCCGTAAGTGCCTTTCCCCGGTTGCACGAGGGCTGCGAGGTACTGGGCGGCGCTGACCAACCATGAAGCGTGCTGTTTTTCCAATGAAGCCAGGCTGGCCCATCATCCTTTGCCTTTTGTGCGTCGGCGAACTGTGGGCCGCCGATATGGCGCCTCGCTTTACGAACGTCGAGTTGCTGCCCAATGGCGAGGTTCGCTTGGAACTGAGCGTGGCGGCAGCCGCGGGTTATCGGATCGATGCCGCAGACACTTTGGAGGAGTGGAAGGGGCTGCTCACCGGCATTAGCGCCGGCTCGAATCAACACCTCGATTCGGCGGGGCCTTTTTTGAGTCAGCGTTTTTATCGGGCGATGCAATTGGAAGGCGCGAATGTCTTTACTGGCGATCATTTGGCCACGGTCAATGGGGACGCGATCTTTCATCCGCTCTTTCATGCTTCCTTTGTCATGCAATGGAACGGCAAAACGATTTACAACGATCCGGACGACGATTCCGCTTACCTTTCGCGGTATCAAGGTTTGCCCAAAGCGGACTTGATTCTGGTGAGTCACAGGCACGGAGACCATTTCAGCACGAACCGGCTGGACGTGTTGCGCGGCACAAACACGGTGATCGTTGCGCCGCCGGATGTCTATAACCAGAGCAGCATGATCCCTTTCCGCGGCATCACCATCTCCCTTGCAAATGGCGCCACGACCAATGTGATGGGAATGGCCATCGAAGCGATTCCGGCCTACAACAGCAATCATGCGATCGGGGCGGGCAGCGGTTACGTGCTGACATTGGGCGGCAAAAGGATTTACATGAGCGGCGATACGGGAAATATTCCGGAAATGCGCGCGCTCCAGGATATCGATGTCGCATTCGTCTGCATGAATATCCCCTTTACGATGACGGCCAGCGAGGCGGTGACGGCTGTTCGCGCCTTTCAACCGCGGGTCGTTTACCCTTATCATTACCGCAACCAAAGCGGCACCACGACGAATGCCGCCTTCTTTAAACAGCAGCTTGGGACCGATCTGGGGATCGAAGTCCGCTTACGCAACTGGTATTAACGAGAGAGTCGATCAAAGCCTGAAAGCAATCATGAACACATTTATCCCACATCAAACCCGCCGCGGCTTTCTCCGCGGGCTCACTCTGGGCGCCGCGGTCTTTGCCGTGCCGGGCGCTTTTGCCGAGGAATTGGTCCGCACTCCGCGCCAGACTGAAGGGCCGTTTTATCCGAACAAATTGCCGCTCGATACGGATAACGATCTGCTGATCATCAATGACACCGTCACACCCGCGGTGGGGGAGATTACATGGGTGAGCGGACGAATTCTGGACGCGAAGGGCGATCCGGTTCGGAACGCGCTGGTGGAAATCTGGCAGTGCGACCATCACGGCGCTTATCTGCACAGCGGGACCAGCAATGCGGCGAAGCGGGACGCTCATTTCCAGGGCTTCGGCCGGTTCCTGACCGGATCGAGCGGCGAGTATCTTTTCCGGACGATCAAGCCGGTGCCTTATCCCGGCCGCACGCCGCATATCCATTACAAAGTGAAACGCCAGGGGAAGGATTTGCTGACCACGCAGTGCTACGTCAAAGGCCACCCCCAGAACGAGCGGGATGGAATTTACCGGCGTCTCGGCGACGAGAAGGCCCGGCAAGCTGTGACCGTGGATTTTGCTCCCCTTAAGGAATCGCGCATTGGCGAACTCACCGCCCGGTTCGACATCGTCCTCGGGGTGACACCGGAAGTCTAAAAGCACCAGTCAACCTCAGTGGTATGAGCATGACCACTTAACCAAAGGAACATGATGAAACATTGGAAGTTCGTTCTGGCCGTTTTCCTGGCGGCCGCCACTGCCCAGGCTCAGGATTGGGCCAAAGCCCGGCTCGAGAAATCTCCGCGCCACCTCGAATGGGTGAAGATCAAACACGGAGATCGCGAAGTGAATTGCTTCATCGGATTTCCGGAAGTGAAAGAGAAGGCCACCGCGGTCGTGGTCATCCACGAGATTTTCGGCGTGACCGACTGGGTTCGCGGAGTGGTCGATCAATTGGCCGAGGCGGGCTACATTGCCATCGCGCCGGACCTGCTCTCGGGAATGGCGCCGGGCGGAGGCGGCACGGCGGAATTCGCCGGCGGCGACGCGGTGCGCACAGCCATTCGCTCACTGCCGGAAGAACAAGTGAGAGCGGACCTGAACGCCGTGGTCCAATACCTGGAGAAACTTCCGGCCTGCAACGGCAAAGTGGCGGTGGGCGGCTTTTGTTGGGGCGGCGCGCAGACTTTTGCGTATGCGACGAAGAATCCCGAGATCAAAGCCGCCTTTGTCTTTTACGGCACCGGGCCGGAGAACAAGGAGGAAATCGCCGCCATTAAAGCGCCGGTTTACGGCTTTTACGGCGGCAACGACGCGCGCGTCAACGCCACCATTCCGCGCTCGAAGGAATTGATGAAAGACGCGGACAAAACCTACGAGTCGGTCATTTATGAAGGGGCCGGACACGGCTTCATGCGCGCCGGCGAAGCTCCCGACGCCAGCGAGGCCAACGAAAAGGCCCGAAAGGAAGCCTGGGAACGCTGGAAGGAATTGCTCAAGAAAATCTAAGGTCAGTTGCGCTCTGCGAGCCGATGGTCGTCGCCCCGCCGGAGTAAGCAATCATTAAAGGCGGGAGTTACTTTCGCGCCGGCGAGCCCCACGAAGCGGTAGGACCACCCGGTCCGGTGGGCCGGCCACCTTGTCGCCAACAAGCTTACCGGGGCTTTAAGACCTCCCGGAGAAACCTTCCGGTGTGCGAGTTTCGGGCTTGAGCGACGCTCTCCGGCTCTCCCGCCGTCATCACCCGCCCGCCGCCGTTTCCGCCTTCCGGGCCGAGATCGATGATCCAGTCGGCTTCGGCGATCAGGTCCAAATTGTGTTCGATGACGATGACTGTGTGTTCGGCATCGACGAGACGGTGCAGCACTTCCACCAGCCGCCGCACATCGGCCATGTGCAATCCAATCGTCGGCTCCTCGAGGATGAACAAGTTGCGTTTTGGCATTCGCTCGAAGAGGTCCGGCTCCTTCAACCCGCTCAACAAATGCGTGACCAGTTTGACCCGTTGCGCTTCGCCGCCGCTCAAGGTTGGGCTGGTCTGGCCCAGTTTGAGATAATCCAGCCCGGTATCGTGCAGTGCCTGTAACGGGCGCTGGATTTTCGGCACACTGGCGAAGAATTCGCCGGCTTCTTCGACGGAGAGATCAAGCACCTGCGCGACATTCTTTCCGCCATACTCGATGTCCAGCGTCTCCCGATTGAACCGCGTTCCGCCGCAGGTCTCGCAGCGCACGAAAGCCGGCGGCAGGAAACTCATTTCCAGCTTGATGTTGCCCGCCCCTTCGCATTCCGGACAGCGCCCCTCCTTGCTGTTGAAGGAAAACCGGCCGGGCGAATATCCGCGCAAACGCGCCTCCGGCACCTTGGCGAACAACTGGCGAATATGGTCGAAGAAACCGACATACGTGGCCGGGATCGATCGCGGCGTCCGCCCGATCGGCGATTGATCGACCTCATAAACCGCCTGGATCGATTCGTGCCCGGTTAAAATGCCGGCCTCCTCCGGAGCGGCCGCGCTCTTGCGTTTCGCCAAGGCCGCTTCCACTGCCGGCAGGAGACATTCCCGCACCAGCGTGCTTTTGCCGGAGCCGCTCACGCCGGTGACGAGAACCAGCCGGCCCAGGGGAAATGCCGCGGTCACAGCCTTCAGGTTATTCATCCGCGCGTTCCGGAGGACCAGACTGGGATGCTTCAGCGAAACGCCGCGCCGTTTGCCGCGGATGGGAAATGACCTTTTCTCCCGCAAACAGCGCCCCGTGATCGATGTCGGGTGCTTGATCAAATCCGCCAACGTGCCCGTCGCCACCACTTCGCCGCCGTGAACGCCGGCGCCCGGCCCGAGATCCACCACGTAATCCGCGTGCCGCATCGTTTCCTCGTCGTGCTCGACCACGAGCAACGAATTGCCGCGCGCGCGCAAAGTGGCCAAAGCCGAAAGGAGCCGTTCGTTATCGCGCGCATGCAGGCCGATGGTCGGTTCGTCCAACACATAAAGGACACCGCTCAAGTTCGACCCCAACTGCGCCGCCAGCCGAATCCTTTGCGCTTCCCCGCCGGAAAGGGTCGTCACGCTTCGCCCCAATTGCAGGTAATCGAGCCCCACTTCCACCATGAACTTCAGGCGCTCGGCAATCTCGGGAAGTATATCGCGCGCGATCAAGGCATCGCGCCCCTTCAGCTTGATTTCGCCGAAGAGGGTCTGCGCGTCCCCGACCGGAATGCTGCCAAAAAGATCGATGGTGGGCGTGTCCGTGGGCAGTGACGAATAGCGGCGCGGCAAATGCCAGCGGACGGCGCGCGCCAGTGGATTCAGCCGTGCGCCTTTGCAGTCCGGACAAAGCTCGCGATTCCCTTCCTGCCAATCGAACCACGATTCCTCGATGGCATCAGCGCGGGCGCCGCGATCCACCTCCGGGAGATAAAACAACTCTCCGAAGCCGCGACAACCCGGACACCAGCCCTGGGCCGAGTTGTAGCTGAAATTCTTTGGATCGAGCGGCTCGAAAGAGCGGCCGCAGCCGGGGCAGGCCCGCTCGGTGGAGTGAATGGTCGGACGACCTTTGTTGTCGATGGCGAACAAGGTTCCGCGCCCCACTTTGAGTGTTTCATCGATCAACTGCTGGTCCGTTTTGGCCGCCTTTCGCGCCAGGCGTCGTTTGCTTTCGAGCACGCCGACGACGATCTCGACGTCGTGTTCCCGAAAGCGGTCGAGCCGAAAGGGCCGGTCGGTGCGATACATTTTGCCGTCGGCCCGGATTTCCCGGTAGCCGTGCCGGGCGGCCCATTCGGCGACATCCCAGTGAAAGCCCTTGCGGTTTCTCACCACAGGGGCGAGCAGCAACAGATCGCCGCGCTGGCGAAGCTCCTCTTTCAGGCGCTGGCCGAGTTGGTCGCGAGTTTGCGCTTCGACGGGCAATTGGCAGTCCGGGCAATACTGCGTGCCGAGCCGGGCAAAGAGCAGCCGCAGAAAATGGTAAACCTCCGTGACCGTGGCCACCGTGCTTTTGCCTCCGCCGCGGGTGGTGCGTTGCTCGATGCTGACGGTGGGGGGAATGCCAGTGACGAGATCGACGTCCGGCCGTGAAAGCTGCTCGACGAACTGACGCGCATAGGTGTTCATCGAATCGAGGAAACGGCGCTGGCCTTCGGCAAAAAGAAGATCGAAAGCGAGCGTGCTTTTGCCGGAGCCGCTCACCCCCGTGACCACGACGAACTGGTTTCGCGGGATGGCGAGGGAAATGTTCTTCAGATTATGCTCCCGTGCGCCGTGAATGGTGATGAACTGGCCGTCGTCTTTCTCGTTGTGCTGCATCCGGCTTCACTATTAGCACCAAAGAAAGTTTTTGTCGTGCCGGCAGGAATGCCGGCGTTACGCGTATCGCCGGCTTTCCTGTCCGCGTTGCGCCTTGCCAATCGAGCCGGGCGCCTTTAAATCTTTGCAGTGATGAAACTATGAATTCTCTTTCCAACTTCACCGGACGGAACCGCGCTTTCTCTCGGCACCTTGTCGTTCTGGGCCTGACGATTGCCGGTTTGGGCGTGTTGACCGCCGCCGATTGGGCCGTAACAGAAAGGCCAAATTCCACGGGACCAGGACGGGAGGTGGCCGTTCAGCATCAGGGCGGGCTGGTGGCTCGCTTCATTTATGGTGAAGGCCAAAGCAAGCCTTTTCTGCACCTTTACGGCGAAGAGGGCGAGTTGCTGACCAACGCCGGGCTGGACGCCGACGGCAAGCCAGCCGGCCAGTTTCCGCATCATCGGGGCCTTTTCATCGGTTGGAAGAACTCGTCCAACCTTGGAAACTACGACCACTGGCACATGGGCGGTGGCGCCAGAATGGAAGTGGTGGAACTGGAAAAACTCGATGGAATGGAGAAGGCGGCGACCATTGTGGCGCGCATTGGATGGCTGGCGCCCAAAGCGGATGCGCAAGGGAATAACGTTGTGCTGAGCGAGCGGCGGACCATGGTGATCTCGCGTCCCAGGCCGAAGCAGACCCAGGTCGATTTGCACACCGCCCTCAGCGCTGGGCGGGAAGTCAGGCTGGCGGGCGACCTCCAGCATTCAGGCGTGCACTTCCGGGCAAACAATGAGGTGAACGCCCGCAAGAACGAGACCTCCTATCTTTATGAGCCCGACAACGTAGTGAAGGGCGACAACTTGAGATGGGCCCGCCTGCTTTTTCCGATCGGAGAACGCTGGTATGCCGTGCAGCAAATGAACGCTCCGCAGAATCCGGTCGAGGAACTGTCCATGCGCAACTACGGCCGATTCGGTTACTTCTTCAAAACAACCATTCCCAAAGGCGAAGCGCTCGAACTGGACTACCGCTTTCTCATCGAGGCCGTGGAAGCGCCGGATCAGGGTGCGAAGGTTTCGCCGGACCAATCCGCCGCAGCGCGGCGTCTGAGCGAGACGCGCTATGGCGAGTTTTCAAAGGCATTGACGAAGTAACCGCCGCAGGCCCGTCCCGGCGCAAGTTTTATCATGTTCCGTTTCATCGCCCGCCGAGTCCTTCAGACTATCCCGGTGCTGCTGGTCGTGGCGACGATGACCTTCTTCATGCTCCGGCTGGCGCCGGGCGGGCCTTTTACAGGCGAAAAGAACGTTCCACAGGAAATCCTGGACCGGATGAACGCCCATTACGGGCTGGGCGATCCGATGCTGGAGCAGTATGGGCGGCAGATTTGGAATCTGATGCAGGGCGACCTCGGGCCTTCCTATCGCTATATCAACCGTTCGGTGAACGAAATCATCGGCGAGGCGTTCCCTGTTTCCCTCGAACTGGGCGTCTGCGGGCTGTTCACCGCCCTATTCCTCGGCGTGGCCGCGGGATTGATTGCGTCGCTGCGGCCGAATACGGCGACCGACTACGTGCCGATGTCGCTGGCGATGGTGGGAATCTGCCTGCCGACATTTGTGATGGGGCCGATTCTCCTGCTGATCTTCGCGCTGAAACTCGAATGGGTGAACGTGGGCGGATGGGAGGTTTGGCAGGACCGGATTCTGCCATCGTTGACGCTGGGATTTTATTATGCGGCTTATGTGGCGCGGCTGTCGCGGGGAGGAATGCTGGAGATGTTGAATCAGGATTTCATTCGGACCGCGCGGGCCAAGGGAGCTTCGACCCTGCGCATCGTGTTTCGCCATGCGCTGCGGGGCGGGCTTTTGCCTGTGATTTCGTTCATCGGCCCGGCCACGGCGGGATTGATTGCCGGTTCGTTCGTGGTGGAAACCATTTTCCAGATCCCGGGGCTGGGCCGCCATTTTGTCACGGCCGCGTTCAACCGCGACTATACCCTGGTGACGGGGTTGGTGGTCTTTTTCGCCGCCCTGGTGGTGGCTTCGAATCTGGTGGTGGACATCGTGCAGGTCTGGCTGAATCCGAAACTTCGCTTCGAGTAATCCCATGCCTGAAATTGTCAGCCCGAAAACGATTGCTGCCGCGCTCCCGGAAGATTTGGAAGAAGGAACATCGCTTTGGCGGGACTCCTGGCATCGCCTGCGCAAGAATCGCATGGCCCTGGCGGGCGCGGTTATTGTTTTGTTGATGGCGGTGGCGTGCGTGGCCGGGCCATGGTTCTCGCCCTATTCCTATCAAGAACAGGACCTGGGCCTGGGCGCGGCGCCTCCCAGCGGCGAACATTGGCTGGGAACAGATTATCTCGGGCGCGATGTGCTGACGCGCCTGCTCCACGGCGGGCGTGTTTCACTCATGGTCGGTTTGGTGGCGACCGGCGTCTCCCTCCTCATCGGCGTGCTTTACGGGACTGTGGCCGGATACATGGGAGGCAAAACCGATACGGTTATGATGCGCACCGTGGACATCATTTACGCGCTTCCCTTTACGATTTTTGTCATCCTGCTGATGGTGTTGTTTGGGCGGCATCTGGTGTTGCTCTTCGTGGCCATAGGCGCGGTCGAATGGCTGACCATGGCGCGAATCGTGCGCGGCCAGGTGCTGACGTTGAAGCGCCAGGAATTCATCGAGGCGGCGCTGGCCCTGGGGTTGCGGAAACGCCGCATTATTCTCCGGCACATGATCCCCAATGTGCTTGGGCCGATCATTGTTTACACCACCCTGACGGTGCCGGCGGTAATGCTTTTGGAGGCGTTTCTCAGTTT
>CAZCUL010000553.1:0-5377 GCA_964501475.1 uncultured Verrucomicrobiota bacterium
CCACCGGCCGCGCATGCGCCGCCGCCTCATGCGCGGCTTCTACGAAACCGCCGAGCGCGAGCTGGTCAAGCGGTTCATCCGTCCCGGGGATGCGGTCCTCGAGTTGGGCGCTTCGATTGGAATCGTGACCTGCTTCCTCGCGCGCGCGGCGGGTGCCGCCGGCCGGGTTGTCAGTGTGGAAGCCGATCCACATCTCCGCCGCCATTTTGAGCGGCAATTGAGAGTGAACACCCTTCGCGCCGAATGGGTTGAGGGGTTGGTCTGCCCCCTTTGGGCTTTGCAAGTGCCGGATTCACTCGCGGAGAAGGCATTCGCACCCTCGGAGGATAACCTTGCCGGCCGGGTTGAAGGCGTAAAAGGCAACAGCACACTCTCGCGGTGGACGACCGCCGGCGCAATCTGCAAGCAAACTGCATTGCAGCCAACTGCGGCCATGATCGACATCGAAGGGACTGAGAGAATCTGGATCGGGCACCCGCCCCGGTTCCCGGCCACCGTGCGCACCGTTATTGTCGAATTTCATCCGGACCTTATCGGAAGCGCCGAAGCCGGCCGGGCGATGCAGGCCGTTATTGACGAAGGGTTCCGCATCGCCGGCCTCTCTGGAAGCGTCGTGGCCTTTGCCCGTCAATGACCCGGCCCCCTGATCCCAGTCAGCCTTCAACTCTGGCCGCTGCCTCACCCGAACTAATTCGCGTCGGTCAACTGACCTGGAGAATTCGAAGTAATGCCTGGGTGAAGGAGCTCACGCCCGTGCTGGAAAACCCGGATGCTTTCCTCGCCAACCGCGAGCTGCAGTTTAAAAACACGCGCACGGTGACTGTCTCACGCATTCCCCCCCTCGCGCCCGGCCTTCCCGGTTTGGTCATGCGCCGGCTCAATTACGGCCAGCCGATTCACCGGTTGCGTGATTGGCTTCGCCCCACCCGCGCGCGCCGCGCCTTCGTCATCGGTTTACGTCTGGAAAAAACAGGCGTGAACACTCCGCGACCCGTGGCCGCCGCCGAAGCCCGTCGCTTGCAGTGGCCGCTCCGGGCTTATTTGATTACTGAAGAAGTGCCGGGAGCCCAAACTCTCGCAAGGTTTCTAACCAGCCGCGTCCCTCCGCCGCGATCTGTTGTACACGAATTGGCGGCGCTGATCGCGGGCCTGCACGAGCGCGGCTTTTCTCACCGTGATTTGAAGGCCACAAATGTTCTGCTGGATCGGGCGGAGCATCCTCATTTAATCGACCTGGACGGAATTCGGTTTTGCGGAAGAATAAGCAACCGAAGGGCTGCCGAGGACCTGACGCGCCTTGCGAGTGGGTTGCTTGATGTCAGCAGTTGGCAGCGCCTGGCTTCCTGGCGGTTCCTTTTGCACTACTGCGAAGCCCGCGCCTCCCGGATAAATCCCCGCCACCTCGCCTCGATGATTGCAGCCGCGTCTCGCGCGTAGGCAGCAATCCTTCTCCAATCGTCTCCCCCGTAGAAGTCTTTCGGCGGTAGCAGTGTCGCCGGATCAGAAGGCAAGCAGGAAGGCCGAGCAGGCCCGCGCAGCCGTTTCAACTGGCCGCCTCTTCCCGGTGAGGGTCGAAGTACCAGCGGTATTTCCGGCGGATAAGCAGGCGCTTCATGCGCGCGCGAATCAGACGGATCAGCCCTTTATCCCTGCTTGCGCCGTAAATCCGGAGGAACCGGACGCGTTCGCGCGCCGCAACGTAGGCGGGCGGCGCGGTGATATTCAGCGCGGCAAGATCGCGCGCGCGCAGCCGCCGCGAGATATTCCGGCGACGATTCAGCCGGCCCATATCGATTAGGCAGAAACGCGGTTCGCCATCGCCCAGGTCCAGAAAGAAGTGCCGCGTAAACAAATCGGGTGACGCAAACCCTGCCTCGTGCATGCGTCGCACCTGGATGGCCAGAGCATCCAGGACACGTTGCCGAAGCGTCCGGTCGCGGCAACGCTCGAGGAAGTCGCCGACTGTTTGTTCGCCGGTGGCCTGTTCGGTAATGAGGAATGAGAATTTTTCCCGGAACAGGCCAAGCTCCTCGCCATAAGCCACGAGCGGCGCCACCCTGAACCCCGCTTCCTCCAAGGCCGCCGCATTCTCCCACTCCTGGCGCGCCGCAGACCAGATCCGACCCCGCCGGAGGAGCGATCCCAATCCATCCTTCCAATAAGGCTTCAAGGTTCGTTTGAGAAACAACGGGGGGCCACCGGTCCGTCTGGAACCCAGCCTTACAACGTCGCGCCGGCCATGATGGTTCTTCAGTAATGTGCCCTGGACAGTGCGCACACTTTCAAACGACGTGAGGCCGAGCTTCTGCAAAAGTTTCTCATGCCGGGCGACAACAAATCGTTGATTGGACGCCGAATGCCTGATCATTTTTCCGGAGCCGAATCATAGAGGAATGAGACCGTGGTTACAAAACCGAAAGCAGGCCCCGGCTCAGCGAGGACGCTTCGCCCCACCTTCGGCTTGGCGAGATCAGACGCAAATGCGTTCCCAGAGAAAATCCCGAATCTGCATAAAGCCGTTCCGCTCCAATCACGGCAATGAAAGGCGACGGCAATTCTGCGGCCGCCCTGAGTGCCGTCGGCATTGGTCAATGGCAAGAACATTGGTGGGCAAAGATGGAGCTTCCCATTTTCTTGCCGCTGAAGGTCCACGCGAATTTTCTCAGCCGTCGTTCACAGGCGTTTGAAGGGTTGTGGCTCATGGAGAGTGCCGCAATCAGCGCGCCGAGGCTCGCCTCTCTCTCAGCGAACTCTGATCCCTGCTACGGCGCGCACGGAGTGGCGCGCCCTACCTTCGACTCAGCGAGGACGCTTCGCCCTACCGTTCTTGGCGTTTGCGCGGTAGGGCGAGTCCGTCCCCGGCGAGCCGATCCCTCGCATCTGCTTTACGCGCCCGCAGATTCGATTTACCAATGGGCACATGCTCATTGTTCATGTTCACGTCCGTGTTAAACCGGAAAGCATCGAGGCCTTTCGAAAGGCAACGGCGGAAAACGCGCGCCAGAGCATTCGGGAACCCGGCATCGCCCGCTTCGATGTCCAGCAGCAATTGGATGATCCCGCGCGCTTTCTTCTGATCGAGGTCTATCGGAACGAGCAGGCGCCCGCGGCCCACAAGGAAACCGCCCATTACAAGACGTGGCGGGATGCCGTGGCTCCCATGATGGCGGAATCGCGAACGAGCGTAAGGTACGCTCCCGTCTATCCTGCGCCTCAGGATGGTTGAGCAATGCGTTTCGAATTTGCCACCGCCGGACGGATTGTCTTTGGTTCGGGAACCGTCCTCGAAGCCGCAGCCGCGGCCGGACAATTCGGAAATCGGGCGTTTGTTGTCACCGGACGGAACAGTGAACGCGCCCGGGTCCTCCTCGACGCGCTGGAACGGGATGGAGTCAATTACCGTCTCTTTAGCGTGGCCGGTGAACCAGGCATCGAGGATATTCGCACCGGCATTGAGAAGCTCCAGGCATGGCAGCCGGACGCTATCCTCGGAATGGGCGGCGGCAGCGCCATCGATGCGGGAAAAGCCATCGCTGCTCTGGCGACCAATCCGGGCGACGTGATGGACTATTTGGAAGTGATCGGCGCGGGCAAACCTCTGGCCGTCGCGCCGCTTCCCTACATTGCCATCCCAACCACCTCCGGGACGGGCGCCGAGGTGACCCGCAACGCGGTGCTGGCCTCGCATCCACACCGGATGAAAGCCAGCCTGCGAAGTCCGTTGATGCTGCCGCGCCTGGCGGTGGTGGACCCGGACCTGACCCGCGACATTCCCTTCGCCGTGCGCGCCAGCACAGGTCTGGATGCGTTAACCCAATTGATTGAGGCCTGCGTCTCGAATCGGGCGAATCCCTTAACAGGCGCCCTCTGCCGGGAGGGTTTGGTTCGAGCTTCGCGATCCTTGCGGCGCGTTTGCGAATCGCCGGAGGACGCGGGCGCGCGAGCCGATATGGCGCTGGCGAGTCTTTTCAGCGGCCTGGCTTTGGCCAATGCGGGGTTGGGTGCCGTGCACGGGTTCGCCGCGCCCATCGGCGGCATGTTTGCAGCGCCGCATGGGGCCATCTGCGCCGCCTTGCTTCCGGCAGTCATGGAAGTGAATCTCTGCGCCTTGCGCCGGCTTGGTCCGAACGAAGCGCCCGTCATGCATTACGACCAGATTGCCCGCCTGCTGACGGGTCATCCGCAGGCCAGGGCCGGCGATGCTCTGGTTTGGATCAAGGAAACTTGCGCTGCGCTGAAAGTCCGGCCTCTGCGCGCGCTCGGCGTCGGCAAAGCGGCGTTTCAGGAGCTTTCAGAAAAAGCGGGGCGGGCCAGCAGTATGAAAGGGAACCCGGTCACTTTGACGGCGGAGGAACGCATCGAGATTCTGGAGAAAGCATTGTAACCGCTTCTTTGGCCGCAGATGCAAAGAGCCCTCAGAACAGCCTGAGGGCTCATGAGACTGTCGCCGCGGGTCAGAATCCGCAATGTCGGCCGTGCCCGCGGTAGTAATGCCCGTGATAATGAGGGGGGCGATAGACCCGATACGGCCGGTGGATGGGCCGCTGGTAATGCCCTCTGTAATGGACACGGCCATGATGAGGAGCAGGGACTATCACAACCCGCGGCGGTTTGACGAAGAGCGCGGGCGGAGGCGGTGGCAAGGGCAAAGCCGGCAAGGGCAACACCACGTGTCCGTGATGGTGGCCACGCGAATGGCTGGCCCCGAAGGAGAAGCTGAAGAAGGTGTCCGCGCGCGAAACCGCAGCTCCTCCGGCAACTATTAGCGCGATTAAAGCTAGTTTTTTCATACGCTAATTTTGACGGCGGACGAAACCGCTCCTTCAACTATCGAAAAGGAAAAAGAGAAATTTTCTTTGAATAAACCGGGCGGTCCGGGCAACGCCTTCTCGGGACGTCGCCTCCATCCGGTCGCATTAAAGCCGCAGTCGGTGCAGCGGCGCATCCTCGCCGGACAAGCAGCCCCGGCTTTTTCAATGGTGTGGACAGGCGGGACGCCTGTCCTACTCGGGAAGCGCTGGTGTCACGATTCGATAGAATCGCGAGCCGCTGGTTGGCGGGGAACTGTCCGTTACCTCCACGGTCCGATCCGCCGCCGCCGCCGGCACATCGGCCAGACGTTGCCAATCGCCCTGGGCGAGAGCATCCCGATAAAGCACGCTATAACTGCGGTTGGCAACGGCGTGAAATTGGATGGTGGCAACCCCGGTATCCGCGATCTCCTCCACCTGAAGGAAGCTGCCCGGATCACGCGGATCAGTGCCGGCGACCCACTCTTCATAATTGGTGAAGCCGTCGCCGTCGGCATCTTGTGAAGCATCACTCGGATCGTTCGGATTCAAACAATCCGGGTAGAGATTTTCATAGGCATTCACCA
>CAZCUL010000554.1:0-4396 GCA_964501475.1 uncultured Verrucomicrobiota bacterium
CCGCCTCGGCTCCGCGCTCGGGCTTCACCTGGTCGCTATCATCCGCCAGGGCCGCACCCAACTGGCGCCTTCGCCCGCAACGATCCTTCAGGCCCAGGACCGGCTCCTCATTCAAGGCACCCCGGACCAGCTCGATGACCTCGGCGGCTGGCAACAACTGGTCATCGCCGACGCCGATCCCGCCATGGAACGGTGGATCCCGGCTGAGATTCAATTCGCCGAAGTCCGGGTGGGGGGCGGCTCCTCTTTTGCGGACCAGACATTGCCCTGGGTCGATTTTCGGCGCGTTTATGGGGTGAATGTGCTGGCCATTCGAAGCAACTCGACCATTCGCCGCAGCAACCTTCACGAATGGCGCTTTCAGCCCGGGAATGTTCTGCTCGTGCACGGTCCGCGCGAACGCGTCGAGGCTTTGCGCGAAGTGAATGGCCTGGAGAATTTCCGGGTTGTTCCGCAGGAAGAGGTCGCCAGGGTGTACCAGATGGAGGAAAGGCTCTTTACTCTGGAGGTGCCGGAGAATTCCGCGCTGGCCGGGAAAACCCTCGAAGACAGCCGTTTTGGCGAAGCCCTCGGCCTGACCGTCCTGGGCATCCGGCGGGGCGAGAAGACGATCTTCCTTCCGAAGCCCGACGAGGCTCTTCAAGGGAAGGACCATCTGCTTGTGGCCGGCAAGACGGACGACTTGCTGACTTTGCGTGGATTGAAAGACCTCGAACTCGAGCGGGAAGTGGCGGCCGAGTTGAGCGAGTTCGAGTCTGAAAACGTCGGCCTGGTGGAAGCGATTCTCTCCCCGCGGACCGCGCTGGCGGGCAAGACTCTCAAACAACTTCGTTTCCGGGAAAAATTTGGCGTCACAGTCCTGGGCGTCTGGCGCGAGGGCAACGCCTACTCGACCAAGCTGGGCGACATCCCGCTTAAATTCGGCGACGCGCTCCTGCTCTACGGTCCGCGCGAGAAACTCAAGCTGCTCGGGCGCGAGCCGGACTTCATTGTTTTGACGGAGGCCGCCCAGGAGAAACCGAAGCTTGAAAAGGCGCCGCTGGCCATTGCGGGCATGCTGGTATTTCTCGTGCCGTTGCTGCTGGGCTGGCTGGAGCTGCACATTGCCGCCGTGCTGGCGGCTGCCTTCATGATCCTGACCGGCTGCCTCACCATTGAAGAGGGCTACGAGGCGATTGATTGGAAAGCAATCGTCTTGATTGCCGGGATGATCCCTCTCAGCACCGCCATGCAGGATACCGGCGCGGCCAGCCTGATCGCGGAGAAGGTGGTGGGCGCGCTCGGACCCGCCGGGCCGCGCGCGATCATTGCCGGCATTTTTTTGATCACATCGTTGGGGACCTGCTTCATACCGGGCTCGGCGCTGGTCCTCTTGATGGCGCCGATAGCTCTCAAAACCGCCGCGGACATGGGCATGTCGCCCCATGCCATGATGATGGCCCTGGCGATGGCGGCGTCCGGCAGCTTCAACAGTCCGATTTCCCATCCGGCCAACGTCATGATCATGGGCCCGGGCGGTTACCGCTTTGCGGATTATTTTAAAGTGGGGCTGCCGCTCACCGGTGTCGTGTTGCTGGTCGTGATGATCGTGCTGCCAATCTTCTGGCCACTATTTCCCAAGGAGTAAGCGCGCGGCCTGTCGCGAGGGTGAAACGGATCCTATTTTTTGAGCCGGAGGAGGTAGAAGCGCTGGGAAGAGAATCCACCGGTTTGGCTGCCATCATCGGTCCAGGAGGTTCGGCCGGTCGAATATTGGAAAGGGCCGCTCGCGGTGGACCACGGGCTGCCGGGAAGAGACGAGAATCGAATTTCGAACGGATGCTTGTTGCTGGCGTTGGCGGGGCTGTTCCATGAGAACCGGATCGAGTTGCCGGAAAACTTCTCGATCTGGTCGATCCTGGCATTTGCCAGTTGCAGAGAATGCCAGGCATTTAGCCTCCCCCAGCCATAGTAGGAATCGAAGCCGTCCGTGTCCGAGCTGTCGCCGACCCGATCCTCCGCGCCCAGGCAAAGCAATTGCACCGCTTCAGTCTGGGTCAAATCGGGATGGAGCGATGCCAACAAAGCGCAGACGCCCGCGACTTGCGGCGCGGCAAACGAAGTGCCCCACCAAAACTGGAGCGAGCCGGTGCGGGAAACAGTGAAAATATTTGTGCCCGGCGCCACCAGATCGATCTCGGTGCCGTAATTGCTGAAACCGGTGCGGCGGTCTGCCGGGTCCGTGGCGCCCACGGTGATCGATTCAGCCAATCTCCCTGGGTAAGTAATGACGCCGGTGCCATCGTTGTGAGTAATGGTAATGAAAATGACTCCGTGCGCGATGGCGTTTGTTACGGCGCGCATCAGCGTAGTGCTCGAACTGCTGCCGCCCGCGGAGAGGTTGATCACCTTTGCGCCGTTGGCGACCGCGAAGTCGATCCCCTGCGCCCAGTCCGAGTAAAACCCGTAGTTGCCTTGATCGAGGACCTTGATCGGCATGATCCGACAGCGCCAGTCCACGCCCGCCACCAGTATTCCGTTATTCCCGTTGGCAGCCAATGTTCCTGTGACCGCGGTTCCGTGACCGTGATCGTCCGCCGGATCGGTATCGTCATTTACAAAATCGTATCCCTCCACGACGCGCCCGCTGAACTCCTGCAAGCCGGTTGCCAGGCCGGTATCAAGGACAGCCACCACCACACCGGTCGAACCGGTGGTCATCTCCCACGCTTGCGGTGTATGAATCGCCGCCGATGGCTTTGTCGAGTTGCGATGATGCCATTGACTGCCGAAGTTCGGGTCGTTGGGAATGACCTGGCCTCCGCCCTTGCCAATCCCGTCCGGCTCGATGTAGTCCACCCATGGATGCCTTTCAAAACGGCGGATGCACTCCTCGACAGACAGGCCAGGCGGCAGATGAAGATAAAGGAAACCATCCGGCATTGAGGCGGGATTCTTCCGGGCGCCGGCGGGCGCCGGCCGTTTCGCCCTCAACACTTTGCGGACAGGCGGCTCTTGCAAGGCGCCGGCGGGAAGGGAAAGTTGTCGCTCGATGGCCTGCAACGCGTTTGTCTGGCCAGAGAGTTCCGCTTTGACCTCGGATTTGAAGCGGATTAAGACATGAGTCGAGGCAGCGGTTTGGTCACGGGGCGGCCGAGGCAACAACCCCTGGCCGGCCGCTGCGAAAGCGACCACGACCAGGGCGCCCAGGGCGCAAAGGCTTCTCGGCGACATAGCTCGGAAGATACGATTTCCAGGCAATTTCAGCAATTGACCCGAAACCGGGAGCAAAGGCCGTTCCCTCGCGGCGGCGTGCTCGTTGTGGGAATCGGTGGCGCGGTTAGAACCACGAAAGGTCCAGACCGCCATCCGCGCGTTGCCAGGCGCGTTGGAACTCGCGCTTCACCAGGTCCGCAGCTTCATCCCTGGTCTGGGCGCGCAGACTCCGCTCCAGCCCGTATAAGGCCCATCCGTTGCGCGGCAGTTCATTCAGGTCGGCGCGAAAGACCTCCTCCGCTTTGGCAGGCTTGCCCAGGCGGAGCCAGGCGGCGCCCAGTGATTGCCGGACGGAGTAGTACCAGTAAGGCGGCTCCATGTAGGGAATTTCATCCTGCAACTCGACGGCTTTCTCCAACCGGCTGATCAATTCTTTTTCGTTGCCGCGTTGTCCAGCGACCTTGGCAGCCAGGACTTCATTCGCCACCGCCAGGATTTTAGTGGCGGGAAAAGTCGGACTGTCGAGACTCTTCGCATTTTCGCCGGCAGCGAGCGTCCCCAGATCCTTTTGGGCCGCGACGGCCTCTTCGGTGCGGCTCTTGCTCAAAAGAGCCAGCCCGCGCGCATAGTGCCACATGGCCTGGTCCATGACCGAATCCGCGGCGGGGGGCGTTTCGCTCAACAACTCGTCCCACCGCCCGAACCGCGCCAGGCTAATGTAGTGCAGGTGCCGAAAACGCTCGGCTTCGGGCGCGGGGCTGGGCCCACAGCGAACCTCGCGTTCGAAACGAACGATCTTTCGGGCCGTGGCGATGCACTCCTTGCTGCGCCCTTCCAGACCGGTGGCATACCAGAGAAAGTGGAGGTTATGCGGGTAATACGTGCTTGGGTAGAACCCCTGCGCGCGGCAAGCCGCAATATACGATTCATCCGTCCGGACGGCCCGCTCGTTGACCGCGGTGGCGTCATGGTATTGTCCCACGCGCACGTAAATGTGCGAAGGCATGTGGACCAGGTGGCCCGCGCCCAATTCGAGCCCGCGCAAGCGGTCCGCGGCCGCAATGGCGTCTTCGGGCGAAGGACCCGCTTCGAGCGCGTGGATAAGAAAATGGTTCGCGCCCGGATGATTTGGGTTGCGCCGCAAAACGTCGCGCAGGACCGTAATGAATTCTCCGGTGGCCGGCTTGGGCTTCTTCTCGTC
>CAZCUL010000555.1:0-3531 GCA_964501475.1 uncultured Verrucomicrobiota bacterium
GCACGAGCTGGTGGACGCGATTGTGGAATTGACCGAGACCGGCTCTTCCCTCAGGGCGAACCAACTGCGCATTGTGGAAACCGTGCTGCTATCCACGCCGCGGCTGATCGCCAATCACGGCTCGTGGAAGGATCCCTGGAAGCGGCGCAAGCTCGAAACGATCTCCCTGCTCCTGCGCGGCGCTTTGGAGGCCGAGTCGAAGGTCGGTTTAAAGATGAACATCGAAGAGAAAAACCTGGCCAGTCTGCTGGAGAATCTGCCGGCTTTGCGCCGTCCGACCATCTCCAATTTGAGCCAGCCAGGCTGGGTGGCTGTGGAAACGATTATTGACGAACATGTCGTTCGTGAGTTAATCCCCCAGTTGAAGGCCGCTGGGGCGGAAGGGATTATTGAGTATCCCCTGAATAAAGTTGTTTACTGAACAGCGGTCGCACAACCAACTATGGGTTCACTGAAAAAGCGCCGGAAGGCCAAGATCAACAAACATAAACGCCGCAAAAAGCTGCGCGCGCATCGTCACAAGAAGCGCACCTGGCAGAAATAGCCGCCGGTGCGTCCGCCCCTCCCGGCGAAGTTGCGTTCATTGGCCTTATTGGTATCCTACCTCATGCCGCTGCGCATCTGTCCTGGTGCCCTAATGCTCTTGCTGGGAGGGTTTTTGCTCTCGGGATGCCAGACCTCCCCATCGGGCTCTTCCCCGTCCGCCAAGGGCATGGCGGACGCTCCGGAGGATTTTTCAGCGGAGGCCGTCCGCCGTCGCACCGAGTCGCACGCCCGCTACGCCAATGCCGTTCTCTTCGATCTCAACGATCAACATGACAAAGCGGTCGAAGAGCTTTACCAGGCTGCGCGCGTCAATCCGCACGATGAAGAACTGGTCCTGGAGGCGTCGCGCCGCCTTCTTCATCAGAAACAATACGATAAGGCGCTTGAAATCGTGACTGCGGCCACAAGTCATCGAGGCGCTTCAGGGCCGCTTTTCGCCCGGCTGGGGCTGGTTTATTCACTGCTGGACCGGAAGCCGGACGCGATGGAAGCCAATCGCACGGCCATCCGGAAGGCGCCGCGTGAGCTGGTCGGGTATCAGCATCTCGCTCAAATTCATCTGCAAGACGGCAACGCTCAGGAGGCGATTGCCGTTCTTGACCAGGCCGCAAAGCAAACCGAGGTGGACGCGCCATTCCTGCTCGACCTGGCCGAGCTCTACGTCGGGTTCACCCGAGCCTCATCAATGAAGTTCGAGGAAGTGAAGCCCAAAGTGACTTCAGTCTTGAAGCGCGCGGCGGAGATGCCAATCAACCATCCGCTCCAGCTAAAGAAGTTGGCGGACATATTTGCCGTGGTGGGCGATACGGACAAGGCCCTGGAGATCTATTCGGGACTGGAAGATTCGAGGCCGCGACTGCCGGGGGTGCGCGAGGCCCTGATCGAGCTTTATATGCGAAAGCAGGACCACACCAAGGCCGCCGAGCAGCTCGAAGCCATCGTGAGGGAAAACCCGACCAATCCCCAGGCCTATTACTTTCTGGGCACGTTCGCCTATCAGCAAAAGGATGCGGGGAAAGCCGCCGAACATTTCCGCAAAGCCATCCTGCTGAATGCGGATTTCGAACAGGCCTATTACGATCTGGCCCTGGCTTACATTGCCACGGACGAAGCGCAGAAAGCGTTGGAGACCCTGGAAAAGGCCAGTTCCCGCTTTCGGGAGTCCTTTCCAGGCCGGTTCTTCACCGGCCTGGCCTATGCGCGGATGAAGGATTACAGCGAGGCGATCAAACATTTCACGGCTGCGGAAGTGATCGCCCGCGCTATCGAGACCAATCGGCTTAATCATGGGTTTTACTTTCAGGTCGGCGCAGCCTACGAGCGGAATAAGGATTACGAAGAGGCCGAGAAATATTTCCGCAAAGCCATCGAGCTTTCGCCCGACTTTGGCGAGGCGTTGAATTACCTTGGCTACATGTGGGCTGAGCGCGGGGTGAAATTGTCCGAAGCCAGGAAGCTGATCGAGAAAGCCATCTCGACCGATCCGGACAACGCCGCTTACCTGGACAGCATGGCATGGGTCCTTTACAAACTCGGCAAGCCCAAGGAAGCGCTCGAATACATGCTCAAGGCTCTCGAACATGTGGAGGAGCCCGATCCGACGCTTTACGATCATCTCGGGGACATTTACATGACCCTGGATGAACCCGGGAAGGCGCGTGAAGCGTGGAAGAAGGCGGTCGCACTCGAACCCAACGAAGACATCGAGAAGAAATTGCGCGCCCCGGATCAATCCAGCGCCGGCCCGCGCTAACCGCGATGGATCACCGCTTCAAAAAGCACTACACACGGGAAGAAGCCCAGGCTTTGCTGCCTCAGGTTCGCCAGTGGCTCGAACGGCTGGTGGAATGTCGGCGGCGGCTGGCTCGTGACGACGAGCGAATTGCCGGCCTGCTCAAGGCCGGCCATGACGCGGGCGGCCAGCTCGTGAACGAATGGATCAAGAACCTGGCTCAAATCCGCAAGCTGCTCATCGAATTCCAGAGCCGCGATATCCAGGTGAAGGACCTGGAGCGGGGGTTGATTGATTTCCCGGCCATCATCGGCGGGCGGGAGGTCTTTCTCTGTTGGGAAAAGGACGAAGAGGAGATTGAGTTCTGGCACGACCTTGAAGCCGGATATCCCGGGCGGGAACGGCTGGCGTGAGTTTGTGAAGAAATTTAGTGCTTGGCAAGGGGGTGCCTTTTAGTAAATTCCGCCTGCAACGCCAAACGCGTGAAAAAGCGGGCGGCAAAACAACACCAATGCACAATACAATATGAAACTATTCGCGTTACTGACACTAGTTGCCTGTTTGGCGCTTGTGGGATGCAAAAAGGCCGAGGATGACATGTCCGCTCCTCCGGCTACGAATGCTCCGGCGACCCCGTAAAGCAACCCAATTGCATTCTTCCCCCTGTCACCAGCACAGTCTGGTGCAGGGGGGTCCCCTTTTTGAGCCATCCCCGGCCATCGATGAGACGTTCTTTCCTCTTTCTGGTTTTGGTGGCCGGAGTTTTCTGTGCCGGTTGCAAAGAAAAGGACGCTTCAAAATCGAGCACAGAAGGCGGCAACCCCGTTACGGCGCCGGTCGATTATCTGGGCGCGGTATCAAAAGGAAAAACGACCGCCGAGAAGACGCTTGATACCGCGGTATTAAACCAGAGCATTCAACTTTTTCAGACGCAGGAAGGCCGTTATCCGCGGAGTCTTAAGGAGTTGGTCAGTCCGGATTATCTTCCCGCCCTTCCCAAGCCGCCTCACGGGATGAAGTTCGATTACAATCCCCAAACCGGCCAGGTCCGTGTTGTCCCGCAGTAGTTTTTGAGCCGTTATCAGTCGATCTCGCGCTCTTTCTTCAAAGCAGGCGCCTTGGGTCGTCCATCGAATATGCGGTCTCTGGCAGCCGAGCCCGAATTTCGCTTTTTCTTTCAAGCCATATTGTGGCATACATGGAGGTGACTTTCAGGCCGTTTTCAAAGGCAAGTTGTAACCAACTCAGGCCAC
>CAZCUL010000556.1:0-5469 GCA_964501475.1 uncultured Verrucomicrobiota bacterium
GACATCCACGATCTGCCGGATGCCGTAGCCCGCGTCCTGGTGCACCGTCCGGTGTAGGCCCACGGAGTAGGCCGCGTTCAGATTCCGAATCGTCTCGTCGTCCGGTGGCTTGCCGGACACCGACGCGAGCGGGCAGGCTTCAATGACGAACTCGCCGATTCCTTTTTCCATCCGCACGACCACGCCCTGTTCCCTCGCCAAGTTGAACAAGGCATCGGCGTCAATCTCCTGAATGTATCCGGTCTTCCGGGCCAGGATGGTCGCCCATGTCTGGGACGCGAGCGCTTCCTCCTGCTCCTCGCCCGCACACCCGACGGCGGCTTCACCAATCTGGGCGGGGAACAAGCGATCGACGGCCTCGAGCGTCTCCGTGGCCACTGACTCGATGATGCTCGTCGCCTGGAGCGAGCGGGCGATGTGATGAATGAAGAACATAAGGAACCCGATGCCCATGAAGGCCAGCAGCACGGCGACAAACACCGCCAGCCCCGGGACGAACGCGCCTTCGTCACCGCTGCGGATCGTCCGCAGCACGACGAGGCAATAGGCGAAGACGCCCAGGAAGACGCCGAGGACCGTCTGGTTGGCCCGGTCCCGCATGAAGTTCCGCAAAATCCGCGACGTGTACTGACTCGACGCCAGGGTAAAGGCGACGATCGTTATCGAAAAGGTGACGCCGGCCACTGTGATCATTGAGCCGGCGATGGTCGAAAGCAGCCCGCGCGAGCCTTCCGCCCCGGCCCCGAAGAGGCGCGGCCAGCGGATGCCGAGCGAGTCCACCTCGATCAGTGCCACAGCAAGGATGACCGCCCCGACCACGATCAGCGTCGGGATAAACCACATGCTCGATCGCAAGTTTTCCCAGTGCTTGCGCAGTAGATTCATGCGGCATCCATCAACTGGCAACCGGACTCCTGCGGCCGAACGATCAAGGTCAGGCACGCCGGGCCTGCGGCTCAAGGCGACAAGACCAGCGCTCACCGGCGTTGCCTGGAGCGCCTGGTTCGGTGATCTGCGGCTCTGGTCCTCGTGTCACCACAAAACTCTACCTATGGATTTCGCGGATGGCACGGATAAACCCCAAGCCAACCTGTCGGCAATCTGTATCCGTGAAATCCGCGCCATCCGTGGTCCAATCGTCTGGGGCTGTCCATGTCCGCCGCAATCAGCCTGCTGCGGTGGCCAGAACAAGTCTGGCTCTCCAATCCGCCTCCATCAAACCTACGTCGTCCGTGGCGAAACCTGTTCACCGAACGATAGAACTCAGCCACGCCGGTCCGCTGATGTGACCCGCGAAAGCGGAAATGAATGCGCCACCGGCGTTGGCTGCAGTGATTTTGTTAGCCTTCATCGTATGAAATCACAGAGGTGAACTCGCGCTTTGAACCCGCAAACTGCTCGAATATTTTCCGATGTCGCTTCAAGCCATACTCGTCATTCCGAATCTCGTAGTGCTTAACCCACAGGACCAGTTGCTCAAGCATTGTGCGTCCTGCTGCTGCGCCGAGGAAAATTTTTCAGGCTCCCAAGGCCGCCGGTGGCAGTGGGCAACGCAGACCTCAATACCAGGGTTCAAAAATCTTAACTCGGTGCATTGCGCCAGAGCAGCCTCTACCAAGTCGCTGTAACACCCCTCGATCACCCACTGGTCATTCGTCTTCAGAAAATCATTAAGCAGCTCAAGACTGAGCGACTGCCGCCGGAAACGCAAGGTCGAGCGTGAACGGCGCGGCCGAATTCCCGCCACGCTTCGAGCGGAAAGGCGGGGCGGCGGTTCGTCTCCACCCGCTGGTTGGGTGATACCCTCATCTCAATGTGTCCTCTTGGAAAAGGCACGATACACGCGCTGAAGCACAATGAGTGCGGCTCCGCCGAACACCACTCCGACTGAGATCCACAATCCACGTTGGTCCGAGGTGGATGCGTTCACGAAGGACATTACCGAAGTAAATGCCGGCAGGCCTACGCCGATCACACTCCACAACACCGATGGCTTCTTTGGCTCATTCATTTTGTAAGCTTTGGATTGGAAGCACCCAACGACCAAAGTGAGGCACCGCTGACCGGCAGCAGGCCCGCAATGCTCCAGAATGTATCGAATTGCCGATCATGTCTCAACTGCTCGGCGGGTCAGCGGTTGCCTCCACTGCCTTGTTGGTCCCTCTGAATAGGGGATGCTTGATCAGCACGTACCCGCAGACCAACAAGACCGGGAACAACGGCAAAGCAATCGACCAATAAGCTTCCCCGGCTGATCTTTCAATGCTCCAACTGGCGAAGTCAATCATTCCGTGCAAGATGATTCCAGGCCATAATGATCCCATGCATGAGAAGGAAAGGGCTAAGGCCAACCCGGCAACAAAAGCAAACTCAAGCACAATAACTTGCCCCCACTTGAAATGAACCAGGCCGAAAAGAACGCTGCTCCAGACGACCTTGGTCCGCTTTCCGAAAGGCTTCAATACCTCAAACAACACTCCCCGGAAAAGCGCCTCCTCCCATAAGCCCACACAAAAGCAAATCCCCACCAAGGCCAGAATCTCGTCACCCTGAAGGTCCCGCCACCGCCCCCAAAACAAGCTGTTCAGAACAAATAGTCCAGGCAATATGACAATCGGTGTCGTGTGACGCTTAAAGTTCGGCGCGCAAAAGCCAATGCGCTTTCGGCCAAACATCCAGGTTCCTCCGGCAACGATCAGCACTGCAATTAATGCTTGTCTGAGAAGTTCGCGATTCGCTGGAGGACCAACTGGCATGATCCACTCCTTCACAAGCATGTTACTAAAAGGCGGTAGCCCAATCCCCAAAAACACCACCATAAGTGATCCAATCAGGGCTTGCGATTTCGTCGATGCGGCCATGTTCCGTTAGCGCTAACGTCAGAGGTGAGCGACCGCCGCCGACAGGAACGCTGGAGCGCACGCGGCGCTCCCGAACTGCCGCCCGGCCTTGAGCGCAGCAGCGGGGCGGCAGTTCGCTCGACCGATCTGGTTCGGCGTGATCATTTCAAGTCGTCCAGCTCGATGTCCGGCTGGTAGCGCAGGTCAATCAAGTCCAAGCGCCGCTGCACCGGGGGGTAAAGTGGACCCTGTGAATCGAAACTGTCGATGAATCGCGGCGGGAGAACAATATGAACTGGCGGCGCCTGCCACTGGATGTTGGTGAGAGTGATCAATCGCGGCGGAAGCGAAGCCGCAGCGAGAACTGGCCCGGTGACCATTACGCTCGAAGCCGGCGTCGTCGGAGGTCGCGTTGTCGTGTTGAATGACACTGCGACAAGGAGTCCGACGATGAAGCCGACGGCGAGCAATCGAGCGTCGCGTATCGTAATCTTCATGTTGCCTTTCTGGGGGTCGAGTCATGACGTGCGCTCGACGCCGCCGAACGCACAAGCTCACCTGCCGTGGCGGCTGAGGTGGCTTGAGCAGTAAAGGACCGTGATGCCGCCGCGGTCAGGTGCAGCGTTTGGTTCGGTGGGCCATTGCGCGCCCCGGCATCGACAACCCAGGCATGCACTCATTTGATGTTCTTGCGCCTGACCGCGATCCCAAATTGCCAACATCACCAGCGCGTTGGCCACCAATGCTCCTGGGAAGGCAGCGGAGCCGTTGCCAGTCAGCAAATACTTACCAGCGGCCACCGCGAAGGAGATCCCCGCGATGATGAAAAACACCGCCCCTGATCGGAACAGATTGCGCATTCAAGTCTCCTTTGGAAGAGTTGTCTTCTCGGGCCGCCGAACGTCCCGGATCACCGACCTCGCGCCAGTGCCGTCCGACTTGAAACTGAGGCGATATCGCGGGGTTCGGTGCATCAGGTTTGTCCGGCGAGGTTCAGCCTTTAATGCTCTCGCTGCTGCTCCGCCGCGACGGCATTCAGCATTCCCTCGATCACTCTGTCGCACGCCTTGGCGGCCATCGCTGTGCCCAGGTTTGTCGCCGCCATGAGCGCGATATTACGGTGCGGGGCGAGCCAGATCACGCTGAACCACATAGTGTTGCTGCCGGCGTGGGTCAGGGCCTTGCCTCCAGCCCAGTCGCGTTCGACTACCGACCAACCACTGGCATAGTCGCCGCCAAGGGTCGGGCTATGGAGCAGACGAAAGGCATCCGAGCTAAGAAAGGAACCATCGCCACGTCGTCCCTGCAAATGCAGCGTCGCGAACTTGGCCCAGTCGGCGAGACAGCAGTGCACTCGCCCTGCAGGACCGATGACAGCGGGGTTGTCGGATTTGGCTTCCGGTTTCATCGGTGTCCACTTGCCACTCACGAAGTTAAGTTGATGGCCCCAGGGCTGATCGACCTGACCGGGCGTACCGGGGGGGCCGAAGCCCGCCGAGGTCATGCCAAGAGGGCCGAAAAGCAGGTCCCGCATCAGATCTTCCCAAAGGCGACCGGTAACCTGCTCACACATCGCCCCGGCAATCGTGTAACCACAATTCGAGTACGCATATTGGGTTCCGGGCGGCGCGCTGGGTTCTCCCTGCAGCACCAGCTTGATCAGCCTCCGACGCTGGTCATCGAGCGGGCCGTTGAGCTCACATATCTTGGGCCAAAGCGTCGTGTTAAAAGTGAATCCCTCCGCAAAACCCGAGCGATGCGCCAGCAGATGCTCCAGTGTCACGGCCCGATACTTGGGGCCGATATCCGAAGCAAAATCTGAGAAGACCTCATCAATGGTGCTGTTCCAACGCAGTTTGTTCTGCGCCACGAGCAGCGCGCAGAGCGTTCCCGTCATCGCCTTGGTACACGAGCCGAGGTGAAAACAATCGTCGAAACTCACACCCTCCCCGTGGCCGGCTCGCCGAACGCCCACCGCCCCAAGCGCCGTCGTCCTTCCCTCTCGGACGAGAGCTGCTGCCAAGGCGGGAACTTTGTAGCGTCGGCGAATTGGCTCCAGCATTTCCGCGATACCACACACACCAGTGGGGGCTTGACCTGAAGACGGCGCCGCCGGAGAAACATTGACCAGGACGGGGTCTTTCACGAAAGCGACCCGAATCCGATGAGCCGCATTCATGAATACCGGAACGAACAAGTAGAGCACATACAACCCGACACCGACCAAGATCACTGCATCCCAGTTGACGATTGCGTTTAGCATAGCGGCGTTCTTGTTGAATGCCGGAAAGCAAGAATCCGGCAACAGGTTTCGCGGCTGGCTCTTACCGAACGATCAAGGTCAGGCACGCCGGGCCTGCGGCTCAAGGCGACAAGACCAGCGCTCACCGGCGTTGCCTGGAGCGCCTGGTTCGGTGATCTGCGGCTCTGGTCCTCGTGTCACCACAAAACTCTACCCATGGATTTCATGGATGGCATGGATAAACCGCAAGCCAACCTGTCGGCAATCTGTATCCGTGAAATCCGCGCCATCCGTGGTCCAATCGTCTGGGGCTGTCCATGTCCGCCGCAATCGATCCTGCTGCGGTGGTCAGAACAAGTCTGGCTCTCCAATCCGCCTCCATCAAAC
>CAZCUL010000557.1:0-6109 GCA_964501475.1 uncultured Verrucomicrobiota bacterium
GGTTGTGTTGGAGGAGGGTTGAAAATCGAAGGCATCCAGCGGGGTTTGATTGCCGGCGGCATCGACCACGACAATTTCGACCGACTTGATGCCGACGATGGGGCCGACTTGCTTCAAGGCGCACGCGCAAAACTGGTTCGGGGACGCGCCAAACGTGGTGTAATCGCAGACGATCACCTTTGCGCAATTGTTCGGCAGCGGCATGACGATAATGCCTGGCGGCTGCGGCGGCGGATGCGTGCAGGCGCGGCCCCATTCCGGCCACCCGGCGAGGCCGAAAGCCAGCAGAAGAGTTAAACAGCGGGTCAAGAGGCTCGCTCTTGATGGGATGTGCCACTGGTGAGAAGCCCAAAATAACCGATTGACAGTGCGCATACGTAATTCCTCACGTTGATGGACTTTAACGTCTGCCAATTGAGGCGTGCGGAGGTTCCTTCCAACCTCCGGCGCGTCCGTCGGGTGGGCGCACCTCAAAAAAACATGGCAGCTCGGGTCGGGTCTTGAGTCTGGTGGCGATAGGAACAGGTCTCTTCCGGGATTACAAGTTTAAATTTACCGCCATTTTTTCATCTCAAAGTAGCTCCCAAGCTCCCGAGACTGCGCACTCGCCTTCTTGCCTGCAAGTCGCGAAGGCATTAACAATTTTGCCATGTCAGAAATGAATGCACCTGGGACTGCAATCCCGGCCGGCAATGCTTCCCTCGCACCCGTCTCGTCGGATTTCATTCGGAACATCGTTGCCGCGGACGTTGCCGCCCAAAAGTACCAGCAAATCCACACGCGCTTTCCGCCCGAACCCAATGGCTACCTGCACATCGGCCATGCCAAAAGCATCTGTCTCAACTTTGGCATCGCCCGTGAATTTGACGGCATCTGCAATCTCCGCTACGACGACACCAATCCAACCAAGGAAGAGTTGGAATATGTCGATTCCATTTTTGAAGATGTCCGCTGGCTGATTGATGGATGGGCCGATCATTGCCTGGGTCTGAAACCAAAAGGCAAAACCCCCGAAGAAAAGATCGTCCGCGAAAAGTCCGATTTCCACCTGCCCGCGGTCGTGCCCTCCGACACGCCACCCGGCTCCGCGACCGCCCCGGACAAGGTGGAGCCTTTCTATGCCTCGGACTATTTTGATCAGCTATACGAGTTCGCGCTCCGGTTGATTCAAAAGGAGAAGGCCTACGTTTGCGACCTTTCGCCGGAGGATACGGACAGATACCGAGGCGCGCCGGATCGACCGGGCAAGGAAAGCCCCTTTCGCAACCGTTCCACCGGAGAGAATCTGGACCTCTTCCAGCGCATGAAGAACGGCGAATTCCCGGACGGGGCAAGAACTCTGCGGGCGAAGATCGACATGGCGTCCTCGAATGTCTGGATGCGCGATCCGGTCCTTTACCGTATCCGCCACGCCCGCCACCATCATACCGGCGCCAAGTGGTGCATCTATCCCCTGTACGATTTCGCGCATTGCCTGAGCGACTATATCGAAGGCATCACGCACAGCATCTGCACTCTCGAGTTCGAAGTTCACCGTCCGCTTTACGACTGGATTTTGGAGGTGCTCGAATTCCCGAGACCCCAGCCGCACCAATACGAGTTTGCCCGGCTGGCGCTCGGTTACACCGTCATGAGCAAGCGGAAATTGCTTCAACTGGTGAACGAAAAGCGGGTGGCCGGTTGGGACGATCCGCGCATGCCCACCATCAGCGGCCTGCGGCGGCGCGGCATCCCAGCGGAGGCGATCCGCGCTTTCTGCCAGACAATCGGCGTCACGAAGTTCAACAGTCTTACCGACGTCGCCTTGCTCGAGCATGCCGTGCGCGAGGTAATGAACAAGCGCGCCCTGCGCCGCCTGGCTGTCCTGCGGCCGATCAAACTCCTCATCACAAATTACCCGGAGGGCAAGAGCGAGGAACTGGACGCAGTGAACAATCCGGAGGAACCGGAAAGTGGCTTCCGAAAAATTCCCTTCAGTAAGGAACTCTACATTGACGCGGACGATTTCGCGGAAAATCCGCCCCCCAAATACTTCCGACTGCGGCCAGGCGGAGAGGTCCGGCTCAAATACGCCTACATCATCAAGTGCGAAGAGGTCGTCAAGGACGCCAGCGGCAGAGTTACTGAACTCCGTTGCACGGCTGATCTCGACAGCAAGACCGGCGGCTCGAATGCAGGCCGGAAAGTCAAAGGCACGATTCATTGGGTCAGCGCCCGCCACGCCATCGATGCCGAAGTCCGCCTTTACGACCGTCTTTTCAACGCGCCTGAACCCGACGCGGCCGGTGACTTCAAAGCGCACATCAATCCCCAATCGCTCGAACTGCTCGTGGCCAAATGCGAGCCGAGCCTGCGCGACGCTACGCCCGAATTGCGCTATCAATTTGAGCGCCTGGGTTACTTCAGCCTCGACCACGATTCGGAGATTTCCGGTCAACTGCCGCGATTGATTTTCAACCGCACCATTGCGCTCAAGGACACATGGGCCAAGGAAGCGCGGAAAGGCTGACGCACCATCACTACTCGTGCATTCCGAACAGGTGACGGCGAAACGCCGGATGGCCGGTCATGGAGAGAGACACTATCGTGTAGATGATGCCAATGCAGGAGAGGGCGGCCAGAAACGAACCGATAATGTGCAGCGTGTAGCCAAGTTCAGAGCGGTTCGCCAGGCCGCGCCCGGCAAAGAAATAAGCCGCCGTTACCACAGCCAGAAAGACGATGACGATAACGAATTTAACCGCCAATGGCCGGGTCATCGGCCGTTCCAAGTCTGGCAGAGTCAGGCTCAAAATGAATGCGAGCAAAACCGTCAGCAACAGAAGCAAACTGAACGCCGCAAAGACATAGTTGCAAATGATGAAGGGTCGCGCTGGGCTGGGAACGGTCGCCATGCCTCCTCTATAGCCGAGCAGGCCGCGTTTTGGAAACCGGCATTCGCCCCTTTGCAACGGGATGTCCGCCGGCCTATTCAGCAGCCACGCGATAAAAGCGGTTGCTCGAGGTGAGCGAATCGACGATCAGGACCGGGCCGGCCATCGCCTGCACTGGAACATTGGTCAGTACGTTCCAAAGACTTCCGTCGAAAGCGCCGCGGTATCTCCACCGCGTAAGAGCAGTCAGCCTCGGCTTCGAAAGTGAAGCGAAACTCCTCGCCGACAATCCCGGGCTCCTGGATGAGCGGCTGAGAAGGCGGCATTTCAAACTCGACAGTGAGTGCGGGGGAGTTGGGGGCATCTTCGCGCGAGGCAAATCTCCTGGCAGTAGCATCGCTTTCTTCGCTTTGACTCATCATGATCCACCCGAAGTTCTCCGCCCGGTTCGTCAGCCAGAATTGCACATCCTCGACCAGACCAGACGTGGAACCGAATTCGTAGCTGCCCAGGCCTGCAACGAAAACCGAACTGCTGACCGCGGCGGAATAGTCGGTGTCCGCGCTGGCGCCGGGTCGGGACCAGAGTATGTCGAAGTGCATGCGCGCATTCCAGGTCGTTTCGCCCACGGAAGCCACCGAACCGTTGTTGAGCGACGACTTGTCCCCTTCCACCCAGGATTGGAGCATGCGGTGGAGAGCGAAATCGGAATTTTCGCCACCGCCCAGCGGGGTTCGGACCACACGCACGGACAGCCGCGCGGACGTGATGACCGCATTGGATGGAATAGCGGAGGCAAGATCAAATTGAAGAAGAGCCCGGCTGCCCAGGCCGGTCCCCGTGATGCCTGCGGCCATACTAGGGACCGCGCCCATATTGTTGTTTGGAATCGTTTCAAACAACGTTGTGTCGGCCACCGGTGTTAAGATGACAGAGGCGGCCTGCGGCTCAAGACAGAGTTCGGAGAGGAAAAGGTTGGCAATACAGAACGGGTAAAGAATCTTCTGAGGCACTCTACCTTGATAGCAGTTGCCGGGGTGTCGTCAATCTCTTTGCACTACGGGTATACCCGGTCCCTCGACATTCCAATTGCGCTTGAAAGCACCTTTCCAAATCGCCACCCTCCGCCGATGCAAGCCGCTGTCGATTTTACAGGCCCACGCGGCGCGAACCTGCCGGGAACGGACGCTCACTAAGCATATGGTCCTGGGGAGATCGGTCGCCATTATCGGATTCCCGCTCGCGATTGGGCTGGCCGGCCTTTCGCTTACGTCGTGTTCGACAGTCGAGCGCACGGTAATGGCGCCGCCCATGATTGAAGGGGCGACCTTCGTAGGCAATCGAATCTGCTTCGATTGCCATACGAATATCACTCGGATTTTCCCCTCCAGCTCGCATGCGCGGATACACACTGAGAGCGCGAAGATGCCCGGCGGCACAGGCTGCGAATCCTGCCACGGCCCCGGGAGCTAGAATGTCCTGGCGGGTGGCGGCAGCGGCGTTTTCATTGTCAATCCCGGCAACGACCCGGCTGCTTGTTTCAACTGCCATTTCGAAGTGCATGCCGAGTTCCACCTGCCACAGCACCATCCCGTGCCTGAAGGGCGGATGAATTGCGTGCAGTGCCACGATCCGCACGGGATGGACATCATGAAACCGGCGCGGGGACTGGCCATGGCCCGCTCAAACGAGACATGCGCGCAGTGCCATCCCGAACAGGCCAAGCCGCACGTTTACGAGCATGAGGCGCTCCGGGAGGGATGCACCGTCTGCCACCAGCCTCACGGTTCCATCAACGCCAAAATGCTGGTAGAACGGGACAATAACCTCTGCCTGAAATGCCACGCCCAGGTCGCGGGGCCCAATGCCCAGCCAGGCACACTGGCCATCGGGAGCGTCAATCACGCCGCGTTCATGGCGCGTGGCGCCTGCTGGTCTGCCGGATGTCACCCCGCCGTCCACGGATCCAACATCAGTCCGAAGATGCACTACTAAATGGGCTGCGGCGAGGAAGCAGCAATCAGCCAACGAAGGCCTCGGTATCGCCTCCGCCTACGTCCACCGATTACTGATCCATTACTCACTGGTTATCCATGCAATCGATAATGGTCTTCAAGTGGAGCAGTTCGAACCCGATTCGCTCCGGAGCGAGTTCCGGGGCGTCCTCGTTGCCTTGCATCAGCACTTCAATTGCAAAAGTCAGCAAGGGATACTGATTGTAATTGCTCAAAAGACTCTCCGCGGCTGCCTGCTGGTTCATCTCTGAACCGGCTTCGCACTGTTCGAGAAAGCGGACGTTGGCGGCTTCGGCCTCTTCGATGGTGGTTTCGCTGATGGGTCTTAGATGGCCCTTTCGGGAACGCAGGGAATCCCAAATCAATACCGCCAGCGGAATCAACTGGCTTTCCTTGGCTTCGTCCCCAAGGTTCTCGTCTGCCACCAACAGATAGGCTGTCAAGGCGGGCTGCTGCGACGTAAACTCAGCCATCAGCGCTCTTGAATCGTCTTCGTCAAGATCGCAATGCCTTTGCCAGGTCTCTTCAATCCTTTCGCGCGATACTGTTTTCATCGAGAATCAAGGCCGCGACCTTCCAACGTGCCTAAAAGGCGGCCGCATCCGCTTCACAGCTTCACCGTACGGGCCGAGGGATGAAAATCAAGACAGGATCACAGCCGGCGCGGCTGCGAACGTTTTGGAAACGAGACCGGCTAGCGCAACCCAAATGCCTCCCGAAGCATCTCGAGACTCTTGGGAACGCCTGTCCGAGCATGCTCCCGCCCCTCAAACTCCGCCGAAACGTAACCTTTGTAGCCGGCCTTCGCCAAAATCGCGGCAATCCGCCGGTAGTCAAGATCCAGTGTGTACCATTCGCCACCGCCATAATAGGTCTTCGCCTGCACAAAGACCGTTTTCGCGGCGATGGCTTCGAGTTTGTTGTAAGGCTCATCCAGAAAGTTTCCCGTATCCATGAGCGCACCCAGCCAGGGCGAATCGATGGCGTTGAGGATTCTTAGAAGACCCTTGGGCGTTCGAGTCAGGCCCCAATGATTCTCCAAGGCCAGAATCACGCCGCATTGGGCCGCCTTGGGCAGGCAGCGCTCAATGGAATCAATGCACCACTGGAATCCGTCTTCCTCCGTGTAACCCGGCAATACCGGTTCTTCACCCCGCGCCTTCATCAAATCGTCAAACGACGGGATGGTATTCCAGCGCCCCGAATTCAGGCGAATGCAGG